>JANQOL010000452.1 GCA_028289675.1 Pirellulaceae bacterium | reverse complement strand
GAGTCGAAACAGATCCTTGAGGTTTTCATCGACCGACAGCAATCCGGCGGTCACATTGGAGACGATGGGAAACAGGCTGATAATGGCCGAGACCAACACCACGGTTTGAAATCCATATCCAAACCAAGTAATCAACAGGGGCGCGATGGCCACGATGGGTACCGTCTGCAAGAAAACGACGTAAGGATAAAACAGGTTGCGCAGGATCTTGGACTGGCTGAACAGAATGGCCACAACCGTGCCGACCAAAATGCTGGCCGCCAACCCCAACAAGGCGG
The DNA here is from genome assembly GCA_028289675.1 of Pirellulaceae bacterium. Taxonomy (GTDB): domain Bacteria; phylum Planctomycetota; class Planctomycetia; order Pirellulales; family Pirellulaceae; genus Aureliella. The sequence continues at coordinate 2,570 of JANQOL010000452.1, read as the reverse complement.
CCGCGCCCGTAATGGCACACGCCTTGACCAGCACTTGCCGCTCCTCCCAGGCAGTACTCAGCACTCGGGGCGGCGCCGGCAGAGTGATCGGATGAAAACCGAATATCGTGACGACCAGTTGCCAAACCACCAGCACGCCCACAAAGCCCAGTAGGGCCAATACCAATCGAATCGCCCAAGAACCTGATTGCATCATGCCGTCTCCGCCAGTCGCTTGCTTACTTGCCCATAAAACTCAGCAAACTCCAAGTTGGACCGTTGTTCGGCTTGTCTGGGCCACGGCAACGGGTTGTTCAACTCGGCGACAATGCGGCCTTGCCCCAAAATCGCGACGCGGTGACTGAGGTAAATCGCTTCGGCAATGTTGTGCGTGACAAACACGATGGTTCGCCGGCGTGCCTGCCACAATTGCAAGATCAGCTCATTCATCTTCGTGCGCAACATGTCGTCCAGAGCCGCAAACGGTTCATCCATTAGCAAAATGCTGGGATCGGTGACCAAGGCGCGAGCCAAACTGGTGCGCATCCGCATGCCGCCAGATAGCTGATGCGGAAAGCGTGACCAGACCTCGGCCTCCAACCCAACCATCCGGAGGATCTCGTGCACGTTGATTTCGCGCCCTTCAATTTGACGGCTATCGATGTTGCGCGTGTCAGTCCGATCCTGCGAGGTTCCAGACGTTGGCGAAGTTGTTACGGGAACAAGTGGTCTGCTGCTCTGGGTGTTGCCACTACGCTGGCCTCGGGCGGCCAACTCCAGTGGCAAGCGAACATTTTCTTCAACCGATCGCCAAGGCAAGAGGTTGGGATCTTGAAACACGAATGCCAGGTCGCTGCGCCGACGACTGGGCACTTCACCGCCGAATGCAATCTCGCCCGCTTGGACTGGCTGAAGATTTGCTAACACGCGCAGCAGAGTGCTCTTGCCGCAGCCTGAGGCGCCCAGCAGCGCAACGATCTCACCCGCCGACACCGTCAAGTTGAGCTGGTTCAGCGTTGGAGTCCCGTCATCAAACGCGACCACCAAATTCCGCACATCAATGCTGGATGGATGGGAAGGGTCGATCACGTTGGCTTCCAGAACTGCGGACGGCGACCAGGTGTCACCAGTCAGTCACTTTGGGACTCGGTACTTAGGTCGGCCTTGTCGGTCGAATCATCCGGGGTAACGGTGTCGGCTTGAGAGGTGTCCATGCCAGCATCGGGCCTGGCTCCAGATACCGCAGACACGCGGACGATTTCACCAAACTGTAGCAGCGGCGGCGAATCTTCCACAGCCAAGTCGATTAGTTGGGCGCCAAATTCAATCTGTCCATCCAACCAGCCCTCCAATTGATTGGCGTCGGCCACCACCGCTAGCGCTCGCGATAGCAGTTCCAACTGTGCTTCATAGCTCCGGCGCTGCTGCGACAGAGTGCCGCGCATCGCGGACGGCAGCCCGGGAGCTTGACTGGCCCCGCGCAACCGCTGCACTTCGAACTGCAAACGAGAATTGAGCCCAGAGAGGTTGGTTTGCAACACGTCCAAGTAGGGCTTGCCCAACGGCAGCGCCAGCTGGGGCAAATCTTGGGCCCCGGCCACGACCCGCCAACGAATGGCCTGTCCCCGATTACTGGCCGCCTGCGCCTGGATCAAGATTTGGGTCGCCGGTTCCTCAGCTTGTTCGTCCGCGATCCACCAACTGGCCACATCGCGCCCACTGATGACTTGCGGCTCGACGGGCAAAACCCGAAAACCCTCGCGCGCGACAACTTGCAATCTCCAACCAGCTTTGCGGATCCGGGTCTGCAGTTTGCCCGGCAGACGCTGGATCTGCAGCATGGGAGAGGTATTAATCACCAAAGGCGGCTGAGCGTCTTCTGGCCGTCCGCCCGCTTCACCTTGGCCGGCGGACAACATTTCCGATTCTGTTTGGTCAGACTCTGACTGGCGGGCAACTTCCGCAAAAGTGCTCATGACGTCCGCCGGCGAGGTCGATCCTCCGTCTTCGCCTACGACCGCGCGGCCTTCCGACCCGTCGGCGCTGTCGGATTCTTCACCGCCGATGCTAGTCGCTGCCATCGATTTCAGGTCAGCTGCTGTACCCGCATTAGCAACTTTTGCATCATCCGCGCTTGAACCGGCCAGTTGAAGATCACTCGACGGTAGATCACCTGACAGCGCAATTGAACCCAGTGCCGTTCCTGAGTCGGCTTCGAAAGTACGTTCCTGGAAGTCGCCACTGGCGCTAATCTCCGGTTGGACGACCAGATCTTGAACCGTCGACAGTGCCTGGCTGGCGTCGGACTGATCCTCACCAGATGTCGAAATGTTGACCGTGTCCTGCGGCGCGGCTTGAGCAACACTAGCGGCGGATTCACGATTGGTCTCCATCCATCCGCCCAACCAGGCAACGCCCAAAGCCATAGCGCTCAGCCCGATGATGGCGCCGCCGACAATCCATGGAAGGCTGGTTGATCGCTCGTTTCGTCTTCCGCGACGATGCGTTCTAGTGGAGGTGTTGGTGGAACGCTTGCGCGAGTTTTGGTTCAGTGGCGGCGCCGAATCGCGGGAACCTCGGTGACTCGAGTC
>JANQOL010000438.1 GCA_028289675.1 Pirellulaceae bacterium | reverse complement strand
ATCGGAAAATCAGCGGCAAGCCGTCTTGGCTCTCCAATAGCATTTCGGTCTGAGCGAGTTTGCGGAATTCTTCGTTCCACTGCTCCTTGTCTTCCAATTCGTTGTACTGCCAGCGACTTCGGCGAATGCGGTCTTCTTCATCTCCCGACGAGACGACCACCGACGCCGGCTGCAGCCCGCCGGCTGTTGCCTTGCCGAGCCAACTGGGTTGCGATGAGCGCCACCGCGGCTCGGGCGGACGCAAGACTACGCCCACGGGCCACGTGCCGGACAGATCGGCCAGCTCTTCGGCCCACGGTCCGCTAAACTGCTCAATGTCACTCCGCAGATGATTGGTGTCCATGTAGAACCAACGGCAAAATGTACCCTCGGGAATTTCGCGGATACGGCGCGACAACTCTCGGGCTTGCGCTTTGGCCAACGCTTGTTCTCCGGCAGAGCGCTGCTCTTCCGGCAAGCTGCCTAACGTTTGCTGCCGATAGTACAGGTCGGCATTGAAATCTCGGCCGAAGTAGATCAGTGAACGTCCGCGTTCCCGCCTGAGCCAGTTCTCCAACCAATCGCGTGCCTCGCGGCCCGGCGGGCCATAGGATTGGCCGACCAGCACGATCGCATCCATGGTTTCCAACTTGGGAGACAGCTTCTGCGGCGTTAGGCACTTGGCGCCAGTGCTTTCCCACATCTTTTTGTGGGCTGCCAATCCATTCACGCTTCGGTAGGAATCCGTGTTCTTAACCGCACCAAACGGTGTCAACTCTGGGAGGACATTGCCACATCCGGTCAGCACCAGCAGACAGCAAGAAAGCCAGCCACAAACCGTGGCGCGTTGCCAGGGCCATCGGCCAGAACGCCGATAATGATCAGTCTCGGACAAAATTCTCATGCAGGAGCCACTCCAGGCAGGCCGGCGGGGCTGGCGACCGCGGGATTTGCGGTGGCCAGTTGGTGAAAAGCAGGCAGGCTGCTCCAGATGTCCTGAAACCGGTCGCGAGCGATCGAATGTTTGCCGAAGTAAACATCTTCGAATCCCAGCATGGCCGCGGTCACGATGCGCCGCAATTCGGGGATCGACTTCAGTTCGCTCAGATACATGCGATTGGTTTTGCCTCGCTGTAGGTCGATCTTGCGAGCTTGATCCAGGGCCAACAGCATGTAGCCGTACAGGAGCACCATGGCCTGATTCAGATCGCCGGCCTTCATCAGAGCTTCGGCCTCGGCTAGCGGATTGTCATAAGTGGCCTGCGCGACTTCGAAGGGAAGATCAGACACTCGGGTCGGATCGATTTTGATGGCCGTGGTGGCTAGGGTCGTTTGCTGTCGACCGGGCATGTAGTCACGCAATGAGTGAAACAACAACAGTCCAATCAGGGCTAGCAGCAGCACGCCCAGCATGACAAGAATCAGCACGGTAAACAGATTCGCGTCCAGGCCGCTGAATGTCCAGCCACCGCCGCCTCCACCGCCTTGATTTTGTTTTGCTCTCTCCTTTTTCTTATTGTTGACTTCAACCGCGATCCAACCATCACTGCGGAGCGGATTGTCGGGCGATTTGCGGATGGTAGGCGGCGCGTAACGATCTTCCTGTTTGTCATACCACGGAGGATTCCCAATCGACCGCAGTGCTCGATCCGCGTCAACCTCTTGACCACTCGGTGGTGCGGCCGACAAGTTGGCCTGGCAGGCGACTAGCGTGGGTACGCCGATCACGCACAAGCAAATCAATTGGCGCATTAGCAGGTGAACCATGGCAGTCCTCACCACTCACGTTGTAACCTGAGCGGAAACGATTTCGCCGCCGGCGTCTGGCGGCAGCATCGCAGCACGTCGGCGATCCGCCTCGGCCCGCAATCGCAATTCAATTTCCCAGCCCTCCAGCCGGATGCGGCTATCCAGGTAGCTGAGAAATCTGAAGACCGCGAAAAAAAGCCCACTTAACCACATGGCTACTGGAATATAGAGGTGATCAAACCAGCCATTCCACCGCCAATCGCCAGTGCTCACACCCTGTGCGAACAGGCAGCCACCGAGAATCATCAGCGTCATGAGAATACCAAAGAAGCTGGCTCCTATGAATCGTGCCATGTGATCCGACATCAGTAGCTGGTGCAGGCCCTTGCTCCGTTGGCCATAAGTGATTTCCTTTCCCCACCCGGCGCGCAAGGGACATAGCTCCAGTCCCAGAATCTCCGGTGCGAAGGGCCAGCAAGCGCGAATCAGCAGCGAGATTCCCGTCACCACAATCAGTAGCGTAAACTCGGCCGTCCAGTCAAACACTTCGTTGCGATCTACAAACCACTCCAGGATGAAACTGACCAAGCCCAATCGAACCAGCCCCAAAACAATCAGACACCGCCAGGCGATCGGCCATAGCCGCCGCACGAGTTTCTTCAGTGGCATTTCTTCATAGAAAATCTGATTGCCAAGAAAGACCGTGGTCGGCAATGAGATGATTTGGAACTGGATGAAGTACAACAAAAACAGGTGAATCGAATGCCGCCAACGCATGGCAGATTGCGGTTCCACCAAATGTTCAGCGGCCAGGTAGGCGTCTTCCCCCAGCATCCAGTATACGGCCCAGACATCCAAGGCAATCAGCGGCAAACCCAGCAGCGCGCTGGTGGTGACGATGGGCCACCAATGCCGTCTCAGAACCAACAAACTCAGGTCCAGCAATTCGAAAGCGGTGCGCTGACGAATGACGATTTCCGTTTTATCTAGCTGCACTTGACTCCTCCGTCGGATAGCCCAGCACAACAAAATAGAACATCAGCAGACCGCTGGAGAATATCGCCCAGATAGCTTTGAACAGATAGGGTACGGAACTGGGAGACAGCAGGCCTTCGGTCAAAGCTGCCAGAAAGAACAACGTGCCGGAAACCGCCATCACCGGCACTGCTTCGCGGGCGCGAACTTGTAACGAGGCCAGGCGGGTGAGTCCACCCGTAAACAACCAGCCGGTGCCGATGCGTAGACCGGCGGCCGCAGCCAGGGCGATGGCCGTCAATTCGAAGGCACCGTGAGCGGTGACAAACTCCAAAAAATTGTCCCCACCATCGGTGCCTCCACGGGCCATATAGCCGAAGGATGTACCCAGCATGGTGGCGTTGTAGGCTGTGGTATACAGGCCCGGAATAATCAATGGTCCCATGGCAAAGCACTGCAGTCCAATACCAGTGTTATGCTGAATGTAGAAGGCCACCATCGTCAAGTTCGTGCCGATGCCTCGGGCGGAGTCCGAGTTAAAGTCAATGTCGGAAAACATCGACTCCATGCCTTCCAACTGTTCCGTGCCCAACATTCGCTCGGCGAAGCCAGGGAAAGCCGTTTCGTTGTAGCCCAAATACGCCGACAGCGCGAACAGGCCGAAGAACAGCACCGAGCACAGGTGCACGCAAGGGTCTTTAAAGATCTGCTGAGGCGCCTGCCGAAAGGCGACCTCCCACCATAGATGCATTTGGAAACGGCGACTGCGATAAATCGTGTTGTGCGCCTTGCCGACGAGGCCATGCAAATAGCTGATCGTTTCCGGCGACAGTCGGTATTGCTCGGCCATGGCCAGGTCAGCGCACGCCGAACGGTACAAATCGGAGACCTCTGCCAGCGCCGCACCTTGCAATGAGCGTATCCGCCCCGTGGAGATTTGGTCCAGGACGCGGTCCAACCGATTCCATTCGGCACGGCGTTTCTGCACTGTTTCGGCAAGGTTGGCCATGAGACTACTTTGGAGAATTGTCGACGGACATGGACTGTGCGGATACCGACTGCGGACCCAAAGAGAAAGAACTGCTGACCGGAGGTGGTGTCATTGGGCGGACAGGCGTTGTCTGACGCATGCGTTCGCGCCCCTGAGCGCGCTGCTCTTCCGATAGATACACGCGGACATAGAGCGCACACATCAACAGATCCGGGCTGGTGTCGGGCAGCAACTCAAACTCGCGAATGAGCGGTTCTGCCAAGTGTTTGGCGATTTCGTGCCGCCGCATGGTAGACAGCCGCTTGCGATTCTCCATGTACAAGCCGATGGTTTGCGCCAGTGAGCTATTGACTTGGAACGTGGCGGGAATCAACTCGGCTAGCCCGAACGCCCGCAAGTCTTCCGGTTGATGGTTCCACGGCGAATGGTGCTTGCCTTCGGAAATGACGATGGTGCCAGCGGCTAGATCGCCGACGCGTTGCATACGCGGCGTTAGCGTCATACTGATCAATCCCACGAGCATGGTCGGAATGACATACGCGGGTGGCGCCTCTGGATCGAAGACTTGCAACGAAAGCATCAAGCTCATGTCGGCCAGTCTCAAAAAATTGCGCAGCGCGGCTTGAACGGCATTGATCGGCCGGCCATCCACAGAAATGACCCGTAGTTTGAACAGCATCTTGCCCAGTGTGCGGCCGTTGTACCGCGTCTCGAAAAAGATGCCGTAAAACCAGCTGAATAAAAAAAACATCAGCAGGGCCAGGATGGTCACCACAATCTGTCCGAGCGGAAGCCAAGACGTGAGTACGGCCACCAAGATAAGCAGACCAAAGAACACTACGGCGCGAATAAAGAAATCGAAGATGAAGGCCGGCAGGCGTTGAAAGGGACCGGCCAACGCATACTCGAACTCGATGTTCTCGGGCGTAATCACGCGCGCGAAACAATCGAGTTTTTTAAGTGATGGGGGCATGCGCTAGGAGTGAATGTTCTACCAGAACATCTCGCCAAGGTTGCAGACTGACCAAGGGTCACTTGAGCAGTTCGCCTCAGGTGGTGGACGGTTTTAGGCGGCGATCAACCATTGCAAGGATAGACCAAGTCATATGCCCGACCGACTGGCCCTAGTTTACCAACAACGTCAGGCCAATTGTAGGCACGGGCTGCGATGTCCGCCTGTTGACAACCTATCCCGCGCTGGATCGAGATAGCAAAATCGCCACGCCCACTAGCGCCCAGGCGGCCCCCAGCCAAGTCCGCCCCGTCACGGGGTTGCCCTGCAGATAGGCCAGGGGAATCACGAATAGCACACTGGTCGCGATCAACGTCTGCGCAATGGCCGCTGGAGTGTATTGCAGCGCGGTTTGTTGCAAGACGATTCCCAGCAGCGTCCCAATCAGTGTGGCCGCCAGCACGGTGCGCCACACTCCCGTCTGTTGCACTCGGCCGGGAAGGAACCCATATCCCCGGGTTGATATCCACAGCAGCAATACCAGCAGTCCGCCTCCGAGTCGAATCAGGCTGCTGGCCCAAGGGCTCACCTCGTGCTGCGTGAGCGCTGACCTCGATAGAATGGCGCCAAATGCCTGGCAGCCCGCCGACAGAATTGCCCACCCCAATCCGCTGAAGCGTGGAGGTGGCTGAGCGCCGTCGGTAGACTCTTGCTGTTTGGGGACTCGTTCGGCCAGAACCCAAGCCACCCCAGAAAGCGTGACCAACATGCCCGCGCAAGTTGTCCACGACAGTGACTCTTGAAGCATCGAGAGTCCGAAAGCGACCGCAAACAGTGGTGCTAGCGTCTCCGCGATCAAGACCGACTTGCGTTCTCCTAGACGATTCAGCGCTGCGAAGAATGCGGTGTCCCCAATGCCAATGCCGATTGCCCCCGACAGCAGCAGGGTTGTCCAGGCGGGATAACCGCACCCCAGTTGGCTGGGCTCGGTGACCAGAATTCCGATGGCCAGCACCGTCCCAGCGACCAGGCCTTTGTAGAAGTTCAACAGCACGGGAGGCACGTTGGCACCGGCCTGCCGGAACAATACGGCGGCGATGGCCCAGCACAGTGCGGCGCCCAGCGCGGCCAGCTCTCCAGTCCACGGAAAGTTCAATCGCGGGATCCATCCGAAGGTTCCGCACCGCCTTTTCGCGCTGCATCCAAGGCCGCAATAATTGCGTCCGTATCGTAGACGCCGCCACCCCAAGTCCCGCCACCCAGTTGTTGCAGGGCCGCCCACAGTCGCGTGTCGTCGGGAAGACCAGGGTGAGGACTGAGATCGGGATGCGGCTCACGCGCGGCGAGCATTTCTTCGGCTGTCGCAAAGGGCTCTGACGGTATCACATTCACTGAGCCACGTAGCTGTTGACGATCGATAATGACTTCGATTTGATCTCCGTCGCGAACTTTGCTCAACGGTCCACTGGCTAGCGCCTTTGGGCCAATGTGACCAATACATGCACCGGTGCTGACTCCTGAGAACCTGGCATCGGTCACAATGGTGACTTGCTTGCCCCAGGAGATGTGTTTGAGGGCGGATGTGAGCTGATAAGTCTCCTCCATGCCGGTTCCCAAAGGCCCGCAGCCAGCCAAAATCAGTACATCACCGACTTCCCACCGCGGCTACTGGGACTCCTCCGACGTGTCGCTTTGTGCACCTTCTTCAATGGCGTACAGACGACTGCGATTGGAAATGTACAACGTGTTGTTGGCTGCTACAGGAGTCGTGTAGACCGCGCTGTCCATGTTGATTTCGGCAATCTGTTCCATCTCTTTAGACAATTTGAAGATTGAAATGTCGCCATCTTCATCGCTGATGTAGACACGATCTTTGACGATCAGTGGCGAAGCCCATGAGGCGGAAAACATGTCGTAAGTCCAGTGGGCCTCACCGGTCTTGGCATCCAGGCAATGGAACACGCCGCTGAAATCGGCCACGAACAGCATGTCGTCCTTGATGGCCACGGTGCCGCACGTGCGGTGCATCGTGGTTTCGAACTCTTCCAAATCGGATCCCACATAATGCCACACGGCGGCCGAATTCTCATTCTTGCGCTCGATGTCGCCGTCTTCGGCAACCAACGCTTGGTAACGTTTGTGTGGAATCGGCTGGCTGGGGTCGCTGGAGTTGTAAACCAAGGTAGGACTGACATCACCACGCTTGGTGGGATCGATACACCACAGATGTCCTTTGCCTTCTCCGTACTCGGGGTCTTCGCCAACACCAACGTACACTAATCCGTCATAGATGACCGGTGTGCCGATGATGTAATTGCGGTCCGCGGAGCCGCCCAACACATACAGAGAATCTTTGGGGTTGCAATCGAACTTCCACAGCAGTTTAGCTTGGCCGTTCTCACCTTCGGCGGCAAAACTGTACATCCAGCCATCGCCCCCTCCGAACAACACTTGAGCAACGCCTCCCAGAACGCCGTACGCCGGAGAAGACCATTGTCCGTGCAGCACATTCTTGCCGGGCGAATTGTCGGTCCATAAGACTTTACCCGTGCTGCGACTCATGCAGAGAAAACTGGGGGCGTCTTCTGCAGGCAGTTTCTCATGTCCCTCGTCGACGCCATTGGACGTGAGGACGAACAGGAGATCGCCGGCACAGGTCACTGAGCAGCTACACATATTGTGTTGCGACACGCCCAATTCCTTCATCATGTCAAACGACCAAATGACGTCCGCTTCGTCTTTGTTGTCATTCGGTTCGCTGGTGTCGCCGTCGTTTTCGCCGTCATGAAATCCCTTCGTGTCTAGACAAACCACTTCGCCTCGACTCGTGACGTACCACAGTCGCTCGCCGTCGACCAATGGCGCGCAACAGATCCCTTGTTGTGGCCAATCATGGACGGCTCCGGTGGGGAGTTTTTCGCTGGAGTGTTGCCACAGAAAGGTGCCGTCCTGTTCATCGAAGCACAGCAACACGCCTAGATCATGCTGGCTGGGGTATCGCTCCAGGTAGCCCGCGCCATTGTTGGTGCCAACGTAGATCTGGCCGTTGGCGACAACGGGATTGCCGTAGGTTTCCGAGCCCAGTTCCATCGACCACCTGACGTTCTTGCCGGACAAGACATCCCAATCGCTGGGCACGTCTTCCTGGTCGGTGACGTTGTTTCTTAGGCCAGATCCCGCCCACTGAGGCCAATCCGTGGCTCCAACCTGCAGCTGGGCGATGCGTTTCTTCACTTCTCCAACGGCGTCGTATTCTTGTGCGGTAGCAGGTGTGGTGGAAATCCATGCACCCAGAATGCACAAGGCAAGCAGTAATCGAAACATGTGGATGAACCTCAATTTCGTTGGTAGACGTTGGAGTTTGTCGAGCTGAAAATCGGCATTGGCGAACCTGGTGATCCGCAGCGATCT
>JANQOL010000368.1 GCA_028289675.1 Pirellulaceae bacterium | reverse complement strand
TCGTTCAAGCTCATGGAATTGTTGCTGGAGCGAGGTGCTGCCTTGAGCTATTCCGACCCTCACATTCCCAAATTGCCGGCCATGCGGCATTACGATGTGCCTGATATGTGTAGTAGCGACCCAACGCCAGAGTATTTGGCGTCTCTGGACTGTGCGCTGATTGCGACCGATCACTCGGCGTTTGACTACGAACAGATCGTGCGGCACGCCCCGCTTGTCGTGGATACCCGCAACGCGACCCAGGCTGTGGTCGAGGGGCGCGAGAAAATCGTCAAGGCCTGACGGCGTAACAATGACTGCTGCTGACGCCGAAATCGAATCTCAAGTGGATCGGGGCAGCCAGAGCCTATTCTGGCTGGCGGTACTGGCCATGGTTTGCCAGTTGCCGTTTGTTGTCATCTACTTCATCAACCTTTCTCGCTATTCCCACTACGAGTTCTTCCCGGTCATATTAATCGCCTGCGGTCTCTTGTTTTGGAACCGCAAAGCTTGGGAACTACTCGGCGGGCGCCTGCGGCAATGGAGCGCCGCGGTGGCATTGGCCATCGGCATTCTGGCCACTGTGTGCGCAGTTGCCTTTATGTCGTCTTGGATGGCCTACTTTGCATTCTTGGGCGCCGCCGGCGCGGCGCTGATGCTGTTGCGTGATCGCGAGTCGGGGCTCAGTTTGGCATCGCTGTGGGTGCTGTTTGCCGTGCTGTGGCAACCACCCTACAACAGCAAGCTCACTGCGGATGTGGTGGTCACGGCGTTCATGCAACGCCTCAGCACACGGTATGTGAGTGTCTTCCTGGATTGGCTACATGTTCCGCACTTCAACCAAGGCACCGTGATCAGCATCCGTGGCTTGGAGATGGGCGTTGAGGAGGCCTGTAGCGGGATCCAGTCACTGTTTCTCTACATCGCGATGGCTGTGCTTTGCGGTGTCTATTTTCGTCGCAGTGGCTTGCACACGGCTTGCTTGCTTGGCTCCGCCTTTGGCTGGGCCCTGGTGACCAACACGCTGCGGATTATTTGCATCGCGTTGGCCCACCTGGGATTTCATGTGGATTTAACGCACGGATTTTTGCATTCGTTGTTGGGTTACGTCTTGATGGCTGTCGGCATCGGTTTGATCGCCAGCTTTGACCAACTGCTGCTTTGGCTGCTGCCCGCCCCCAGGCCGCAGCCCATCGCGACTGCCGCGACATTGGCGGTCCCTAGCTGGCGCACTACGCACTGGGGTAGCCGAGGAGTGGCCGTGGTTTTGGGGCTGCTTTTGCTGGCTCAACTGGTGGATCTGGGCGCGCTGACAGCGGACCGAAAGACGATCGATTTCTTTTCCGGCGACTCGATTGTCCAAGTGGAAAAGGCTTGGCTACCGGAGTCTCTGGCAGGGTGGGAACTGGAAGACTACCGTCGCGAAGAACGGTCGCTAATCTCTGATTTGGGGCAACAGTCCGACATTTGGATCTATCGAAAAGGCGATCAGCGGGTCAACGTGTCGTTTGACCAAGTGTTTCCCGGCTGGCACGAACTAACTCGTTGCTACGAGGGCCGGGGCTGGAAAGGCGGATCCAGGGAACTGTTCGA
>JANQOL010000402.1 GCA_028289675.1 Pirellulaceae bacterium | reverse complement strand
CCGCACCAACTGATGCAGAAACCGCGGCACCAATACAAACGCAAAGCAGCATAAAGAGTTACAATGAATCAAGTGCCATTCGTACCTGACACCTTTTTCCACTGACACCTTTTTCCACTGACACCTTTTTCCACTCCACTGCCACCTTTTTCCACACATAGTGATCGCAAAGGTTTAAGGCAACAGGCACATGGAGTATGTCTGGAATTTTGGGTTTCCGCACAACATGGAAAATTGTGAGTCGATTGCTCCTGCTAAGATGTTTGCCTCCAAGCAACTCGCCATTTGAAAACTTTTGCACCCAGAGGCAGTCGTGTGGTTTATCCATAAAACTTCTTACCACCCGGTCGAGACGAAGCGGACAATGATGTATCTTATTCAGACATGTCCTACTCACACACCCAACGCGCCCCGTTGCATTGGCTCCTTAGCCTGTTCGGCTTTGTTTTTTTGCTCGGCGCATGGACCGCCCCAGACCTAGCCGCCCGGCTTGCCCTGTTTGGCTTTGGCGCGGTGAACTTCGTTCTGGCACTTGCCTTTCAACACCTAACAACCGTTGGCCACGAGGACCATTTGCTGGTGCGTTTTGGTCCGCTACCAATTTTTAAGCGGCGAATTTTTTTCGCCGATCTCGCTAGCGTCAAACGCGGCCGCACCACTTGGGCCGATGGCTGGGGCGTCCGCTGGAGCCCAGGAGAAGGCTGGACCTGGAACCTGTGGGGATTTGATTGCTTGGTATTTCATTTCAAACAGGGAAAGATGCTCCGCGTCGGCACCGACGATGTCGAAAACCTGGAAGCGTTTGTCCAACAACGGCTCGCCGCACAAGGCGTCCAGACTGAACAGCAGTGATGAACCATCCTGTAGACAAAATACCTGCGGTACTGACCGCCAGCCGACTGTCACGCCCTGGCCGGAAGCCAGATACTTGGCTATTGCGCGAGGTGAGCCTGGCGATTCAGCCTGGTGATCGCATTGCCATCGTGGGCCACTCTGGATCGGGAAAAACTCTACTGCTGCGGGCTCTTGCCCAACTCGATGCGGTCCAGTCTGGTGAAGTGCACTGGCAATCGGCACCTGTCGAACCGGTGGCGGTCCCTGAGTTTCGTAGTCAAGTTTGCTATCTACAACAACGACCAGCGATGGCCGAAGGCACGGTTGAAACCAATCTTCAAATGCCGTTTCGTTTGGGCATCCACCGAGACCGCTCGTATGATGGCGACGATGCCCAGAGATTGTTCAACCAACTAGGACGTGATGCCGGTTTTCTTCGCAAGCAAAGTTCCGAACTCTCTGGTGGCGAATTGCAAATCGCGAGTTTGGTTCGCGCTTTACTGTTAGCTCCCCGCATTCTGTTGCTTGACGAACCGACCGCCGCCCTCGATTCGGTGACCACGCAACTCGTCGAAACGCTCCTCGCCGGCTGGGTACAACAAGCTCCAGACAGCAGGGCAATAGTTTGGGTGACGCACGACTTGGCTCAAGCGGAAAGAGTTGCCGATCGGGTGCTGCACATGGAGGCCGGGTGTTTGGGAACTCTTGACGGCGCAGAACTACTCGATTCGCGTTTCGACAGAGCGTAAACTAGATTCAGCAGTTCCAAGTTTTCTGTGTTGATCCGTAGCAACGGTCGATGAATGAAGCGCGAAATAAGCGGATTTCATTCTTTATTTAGAAATTCCTGGAATTAGAGCAAACAGACGATGGACTATCTTACGTTGGGCTACCTTCAGGTAGCACTCGCCGCATTGTTGGTCGTGATCAATGGCGTCATTTCGTTGGCGCTTCAGTTGCAGCTTGAGCGATCGCTGCTGGTTGCCAGCGTGCGAACCGTGGTGCAACTGTTGTTAATTGGGATTGTCCTGCAATGGGTCTTCCGGCTCGAACAGTGGTACTTGGTGGTAGCGGTCGGGACGGCGATGACGTTGATCGCTGGCGTCACGGCCGCCACGCGCAACGAGCGCCGCTATCCTGGCATCTGGCTTCACTCGGTGGGAGCGGTCTGGTTGAGTTCGTGGTTGGTGACCGGGTTTGCCTTGTTCGCAGTGCTGCGAGGAATTGAGGTTTGGTATCAGCCCCAATATGCGATTCCACTGTTGGGCATGGTGCTGGGCAACACGCTCAATGGAATTTCGCTGGGTATGAACACACTGACCGACAGTTTGGCCCGCAGTCGGGGAGAAATCGAAGCCCTGCTAGCGATGGGCGCAACCCGCTGGGAGGCCGCGCGAGACACCGTGCAACAAGCTGTACGAACCGGCATGATTCCGATCATCAACTCGATGATGATCGTCGGCGTGGTCAGTTTGCCTGGCATGATGACCGG
>JANQOL010000388.1 GCA_028289675.1 Pirellulaceae bacterium | reverse complement strand
GAGGGACAGTGGGTTTTTGAGTGGAATTCCTCGGAACAGTCCCTGCCTTGGCTGGTCCAAATCACACTGGCGATGCAATCGGCCACGGCCTCAGAGACCGCCCAGCTGCAGCCCGGCACACCGCTCAGTACGCTGACGTTTGCGGATCGGCAGAACTACGGTGTAGACGTTTATGAATTGGTGGTAGCCATTCCCGGAGCGAACCTAGTGGCAGCTGACGCTGCCGCCGCCGACGCGGCGGCAGGCATGGATTCTGTGGGACTGTAGGTCTGAGCCGCTGAGTTAGAAAATTGTTATGAAAAAGCATCTCCAAACAAAACCAAATCGATCGAAGGCTCGCCATGCCGAACGGCGTTTCAGGCGACAGCGCCGGCCCGCGTTTCTGTTGGTGCTGGTGGTCGTCGTGATCGCCATGGCCTCGTTGGCCGCATTGAATTTTTCGCAGTCGATGCTGGTCTCGCACGAGACGTCGCGACTGTCCGGAGGGCGTCTGCAGGCCAGGATGTGCGCCGAATCGGGCGCCCAGTCCATTCGATTGTTCCTGGCTTATTCACGACTGGATCGGCAGGAAATGGGTGGCACCTGGTCCAATCCCGCCATGTTCCAGGCGTTGAACGTCATCCCAGAGTTAGACGCCAATCGACGTGGAAACTACTCCGTGATGGCGCCCAGCTTGGATGAGTTCGGGAACTACAACGGCTTTCGCTATGGACTGCAGAATGAGTCCGCAAAACTAAATCTGATGACGTTGGCTCAATTGGATTCGCTGGCTTCGTCGGGGGACATGGCCGCCAGCGCGGCTGGCGCCACAGGAGGAGGCGATGCGAACAGCGCGCTCACCAGCGCACTGGCCAGCGAAGTGACTTCGACGGCCACCGACACGCTGGCCACAGATATTTTGATGGCACTGCCCGGCATGACCCTGGAAATCGCGGATGCCATTTTGGACTATTTGGACGAAGACGATGAACCGCGCCCTTACGGCGCGGAGTTTTTGGATTACTACGCGGAAGTGCATCCGCCGTACAAGCCCGCCAATGGCCCGATTCATTCGATTGAGCAGTTGCTGTTGGTCCGTGGGGTGACGCCGGCGCTGTTGTTTGGGTACGACGAGAATCGGAACGGCTATTTGGATCAAGATGAGGCCAACAAACTGAACTTGGGGATGCAGCCGGGACTCGCTCCCGGAGCGCTTCCCACCACCAGCACCGATCCAGACGCGGAACCGCCACCGCCACTGGGCTGGGCACCCTATCTGACCTTGCATTCGGAAGAAAAGAATGTGTCAACGGATGGCATTGAGCGTATCAATATCAATTCCGATGACCTGCAAACGCTGTATGCCGATTTGGTGGACGTACTGGGGAACGAAGAATGGGCCAGTTTTATTGTCGCGTATCGGATGGGCGGTCAGCCCGGTGGCGACGGCAACAGCCCGTTGGTCACCTTGGCCAGTATGGCCGCCCAGGAGGCAGAGAATGAGCAAGGCGCTTTGCAAGTGCAGTTGGACGCGTTTACGAGCGCGGCGGATGAGCGCGAACAACAGGGCCCCGAGACCATACCCTGGACATCAGACGCGCTCGCTGGTTTTGACCTGACGCAAGGCGGCAGTGTTCAATTCAATCAGGTCCTGGATCTAATTGACGCAACCGTCTCGGCACCGGCTGGCCCCAACGGCGGAGACAACGCCGGCCCCGCTTTTGCCTCCCCCTTTACCTCGCTGCCGCTGGACTTGGCCAACACCACGCCCGTGCTCATGAACTACCTCACCACGGTGGACGCTCTCTCGGTTCCCGGGCGGATCAACATCATGGAATGCCCGCAAGAGATCCTGCGTGGAATACCAGGCTTGAACGACGAAATCGTCGACCAAATCCTGGAAGCCCGCGTCGATGGATCCGAATCGGAGACGCGCCAGTTCGAAACTTGGCTCACGATCGAGGGTTATCTGACCATGGATGAAATGCGAGCCATCATGCCGCTGGTCACTTGTGGCGGTGACGTGTTTAAGGCTCAGATCGTCGGCTACATGGAAGGCAACGCCGCTTCGTCGCGTATCGAGGCAATTATCAGCGGAGCCGGTGATTTGCCCGAGATCAAATTTTTCCGGAGAATGGACCATTTGGGCCGTGGATTTGATATCCAAACGTTGGGAATTAACGCGTTCTCCCAGGCGGGGCCTATCATCCAATAGGTCGCAATCGGCATTCAATAGCTCGCAATTGGCATTCAACTGATCGCAGCCGACTCTGGTCTAGGTTCCCGACCAGGGCCAACTAAAATAGAGATGACTGGGAACCGTGGCCGCAAGCTTACAGCCACGCCGTCCCCAAACTCGAAGTAGCCTCAGAGGCACCCATTGTGACGAAGCAAATCATCATCGACTGGCACCCGGCCTACATAACGGCGGCCCAGTGCAACGTTCGCGGGCAGCAGGTTCAACTGTCCAAAGTCAGCCGCCAATCCGTGGCTGCCGACGACGAGACGGTCGGGAACGCGGCCACCGCCTTGAAAGCGGCCGTGTCCGAAATTGGCGCCGGCAAGGCTGATGTGACGGTCGTGGCGGCCCGCGAGTTGATTGAAGTCCGCACGCTGAGTGTTCCGCGGATCGACAACGATGAGCTGCCGGACATCATCCGATTTCAAGCGCAGCGCCAACTGGCCAGCATGTCGGATAGTTGGACGCTCGACTACGTGATGTTGCCGGAAGAGCCGGGACAGGAAATGCAAACCGCGTTGGTGGGCGCGATCTCACCAGACCACTTGCGAACCATCGAACAAACGTGTGCCGCCGCCAACTTGAACGTCAGCCATGTGGCGCTGGGGCCAATTGAA
>JANQOL010000386.1 GCA_028289675.1 Pirellulaceae bacterium | reverse complement strand
AGTCGACCATTGGATGCCAATTGTCCTTGCCTGGCCTGCCGCCACAGCCGAGCCTACCTGAGGCATTTGTTTATCGCCAAGGAGATGCTGGGGCCGATTTTGCTGACCCATCACAATTTGACGTTCTACCAACAACTGATGGCGTCGGCCCGAGCCCATCTTGAAGAAGGAAACTTCGCAGAGTGGTTGGACAGACAACGTCCACAGTTGTCTTAATCAGGTACGCTCAACCGCCGCCAATCGGGAAGCACTTTTTGTGGCGGCTGCCGCGGGGTTAGCCTTATCCAAATAACGCTGCGACTGGACGGCCGTTATCGGTAATTGGAACAGGTCGATCCACGTCGTACAGTTCCGCGTGATAATCGATCCCTAACGCATGATGCACCGTGGCGTGGAAGTCCGGAATCGAAACTGGCTGCTCTACGACTCGTTTCGACATCTCGTCCGTTCGTCCAATGGCTCCACTGTGCTTTAAGCCTCCTCCGGCCAGCACGACGGAGAACGCCGTCGACTGATGGCCTCTTCCGCCCGCACTATCAAACTCGGCCGGCCGCCCAAATTCGGAGGCGACCACGATCAGCGTCTTGTCCAACCTGCGTCGCGTCTCTAGATCATCAATGAGAGCCGCCAACGCCTGATCCAACTCCTGAATCAAAGTCCATTGATGCAGTTGTCCTTCCTTGTGCGTGTCCCAGCCCGTTCCGTTGACAAAATTCAGATTGTGGGCCACCTCTACAAACCGCACGCCGCGTTCGGTCAGTCGGCGGGCCAACAAGCAGCGCTGCCCAAACTCACTGCCATACATTTCGCGTGTGTCGTCGGACTCTTGCTGTAAATCAAACACACTCATGAACTCCGGACTACCCAGCTGCCGACTCTGCAACAAAGCCTGGTCGTACGCGTCGATCACTCGGCCAGGTCCTTCGGATGCAGCGAGCTGGGAATTGCGAACCGAATTCAACAGTTGCAATCGGCGTTGCTGACGTTGATCATCCACATAGGCCGGACGCACTAAGCCTCGGGGGCCGCTTTGCAGATCGGTCAAATGAAGGTAACCGTGCTTGGGGCCAAGAAAACCGGGACTGCGAGCCATGTTGGGATAGCCAATCACGGTGTAAGCCGGTGCCAGCGGATCCCCGCTCCCCAGTTGCTGGCCGACGACCGCGCCGAGGGCTGGGTACTGAATGGTGCCGTTGACCGGCCGGCCAACATGCACCCAATAAACAGCGGCGGCGTGCTCATCAATCATATCGTGATGCACGGTCCGAACGGCTGTGACGCGATCCATGCGGTCGGCCGTCCGCCGCAAGTGCTCACAGACTTGAACGTCCGGTACGGCGGTTGGAATGGCCGCATAATCGCTGCCCGGTCGTCGATCCCGCGAGCTGCCTCGGCGTTTTGGATCGAAGGTATCAATCTGAGCCATGCCGCCACCTAGCCAGATGAAAATCACATGTTCGGCCGATCCTGCGGGCGGAACGTCGGCATTGCTGGCCCCGGCATCGGAGGCCGCCGCGAGTTGGTCATCACCGACGCTGATTGCCGGCAACAGTTGCGTACCCGCCGCAACTGCGGCTGCCTGACTGAGAAACTTTCTTCTGTCCATCATCTGCGTCATCCGAAAAAACACTGCCCTTGGAAGTCGTCCGCCACCATGTAGCTTGAAGTTAGGGGATCATCTGAAACTCTGGCGAGTTGACGAGCGCCCAGACGGCGTCCTCGGCTCGCTCTCGCCAGTCGGCAACTAGGCCGTTGGTAACACGCGGCCCTGCCGCCACTTCTTGTTCCTTCTCCCGCATCAGTTTGTTGGCACCCACCGAGAAATGGTTGGACCAAGTCACGAAACCGCGACTTGGGCTGCCTTCATCGATGGACACTGGTTGGTCCACCACCCGATGATCAAAGCCCGGCGACAGGGTCTGCTCGAAAGTGGTTAGCTCCGAGTCGTTCGGCTCTCTTGTAAGGACGCTCAGAAACAAACGCCGCGCGAATTCGACAGGAGATTTCGACTCGCGCGCCCACAGCGTGACCGCCGATCTATCGGTCAAGCGAGTGACCCATGTTGTGACATGGCCATTGGCGATGATCCCTGGCTGCACCAGATTCGGCTCTTGGGGTCGATGCGTTGTAGGAGCTTGCCGCGACGGTCGCCAGCCAAAGGCCTCCAAGCATTCGGCCACGGCGGCTGCCTTGGGCAGCGACAGACTGGGCCGATCT
>JANQOL010000379.1 GCA_028289675.1 Pirellulaceae bacterium | reverse complement strand
TTCAAAGCGGTGGCGGCATTTGCTGAGTGGGATCGAGCAAGCCGATAGCGTGGTCCTCGATTTTCACAAGATGTTGATGACGCCCGTGATCAATAGCGGACTACTGTTTCGCCGGCGCCTTGACAGCTACCGTGCGTTTGCCGTGGAGGCCGACTACTTGTTTGCCCGGGCGGCCACCAGTCACGAGCTGGATGAATTCAACTTGGCGCGGCGTACGTTCGAGTGCACCAAGCGAATGCTGTCGGCCAAAATCTTTAGTATTCTCGCCGTCCATGGCGTGCAAACGCTGGAGGCCAACGTCGACCGCTTGCATGCCACCACACAGCATCTCGTACGCATGCTCGACGAGCGAGCCGATTTTGAATTGGCGATCCGGCCGCAGACAAACATTGTGTGCTATCGCTATTGCGCTGGGCCCCCGAAGCAACTCAGTAGGCTCAATGCTCGCATCCGCGATCAGCTCACTTGCCAAGGACACTACTACATCGTCCAGACGACCTTGCGCGGACAGACATGGTTGCGATCGACGGTGGCCAATCCGTTAACGGGAACTCAAGAGTTGCAAGGGTTGTTGGAGTCCATCGCGGATTGGGGGCAGCGATGCCTGTCCGAGCCTGATTTCGCAGGCGAATCCGCGTCCTGAACGAGGATTCTCGCGCCTGCGACGCGGCTTTTTGGGGCCTATGAGAGTGAGGGATTCTCGAACGAGGAGGAAGTGCATGAACTGGATAATCTTAATGGTGGTATTGGTGGTTATCGTATTGGTGCCCGCGGCGCTGATCGCGACCTTTGCCGGCACCAAAGATACGCACCAGTACCATCGGCACTATGGAGAGCATGGCTTTTCCCAGGAGGTTCAGTCCGACGAACCCCAGGCGACCAACCGCGACCAGCAAGAGCGACAGTTGAACGCCGAACCTCCCGTTACCGAGTGGCCACCCGAGTTGTAAACGGAGTCGCATCGAAAGGTAGCCGATTCATTGATGAGACGGTGACTTGAGGTGGCTGAAGTCATCGCCAAAATATATGGCCCGGGCGGATAAAGTGTGGCCTGCTTCCTGCAGACTGGCGGAAGACCATGCCGGGATGCAGGCCGCCCATTTTTTTATGATGCTGCCGCTGGTTACGACAGCGGTTACAGGAGACGGCTGATGAGTGATCCAGAGGCTCCCGTTGCGTTGACAGCGGTGGCGACCGAAGTCGAGGCTGGAGCCATTGTGACGGCTTTAGGCGCGTATGGCATATACGCACAGACCACAGGAGGCTTTACCGCCGGCTTTCGTGCCGAGGCCCCGGGAGTCGTGCGGATTTGGGTGCGGCAGCAAGATCTAGAGCAGGCGCGGGCGGCGCTCGGCGAAATCGAAGCCGGTGCGGACTCGATCGACTGGGAGCACATTGATGTTGGCCAGCCGGAAGAACCCACTTAAGGCCTCGCGGGATTCACGGCGAACGGCGGCGGTCGCGAGATGTCGGAACACTCTTATCTGAGATACATGCATGTTGAACTGGATCAACGATCTGTTTGATCAAGACCCTGCTCCGGGGCCGTCAAAATCGTTGTTAACACCTGGGCTCAGACGGGCACTACGTCAGATGTTGAGCGACTGCGAATCGCTGTATATGGCCGCGTCCGAACGCTGTGTCTACGAGCACCCCGATTCGATATCGGGCAGTGTGGATCAGCATGTGGAGTTGATGCGCGATTTGCATCGCGGTGCGATTATCAAGACGTTGATCGAGATCGCCCATTGCGACCGTCGCTGGAATCAGGCCGAAAAAGAAGTCGCGGTGATCGTGCTGAAGCACGTTTGGTCGGTGAAGGTAAGTTCGGCGGCGTTGGGCAAGGCGCTGCAAAACGTCATCGAACATGCGCAAATGCTGAAATGGAGTGAATTGCTCAAGCCGTTCGTGGAGTTGGATTTTCTCAGTCATGAGGCCAACACGCTACGTTCTACGTTGCTACGGCTGGCAAATCTGATTGCCAAAGCGGACGGTCAAGTGCTACCCGCAGAGTTGAAGCAGCTAGAGCGTCTCAAGGGCACCTTGGATCGGTTGTTGCGCCCGTCTTCCGTGCCTAGCCAGCCCACCAAGTTGGCGCTGGATTCCAATGTAGCCGCTTTAGTGCACTCGGCTGATCAAACTCCAACAGGCAGCTCATCGAGCAGCAAGTCATCGGGCGCGGCGACCGCGAAATCGAACGGAGACCAGGCATCCGGGGAAGCCGTACCCAAGTTGTCCGCCGAAGATCGGGAGAAAATGTTTGCGCAGGCCCGGGAAGAGTTGCAAGCACTGATCGGCTTGGACTCGATCAAAAAAGATGTGAGCCAACTGATTGACTTCTTACGAATTCAGTCCGCGCGTCAGGAACATCAATTGCCGGCGACGCAAATCAGTTTTCATGCCGTGTTTGAGGGCAATCCCGGAACGGGGAAGACAACCGTGGCCCGAATTCTATCGCGGTTGTTATGCGGCTTGGGGATTTTGGAATCGGGACAAACGATCGAAGCGGATCGTTCCGGTTTGGTGGCACAGTACGCCGGACAGACGGGGCCGCGCACCAACCAACGCATTGACGAATCGATGGGCGGTGTGTTGTTTGTTGACGAAGCCTACAGTCTGGTTTCCGATCAAGGCGAGGACGCGTTTGGCACCGAAGCCCTGCAAACGCTGCTCAAGCGGATGGAGGACGATCGCGATCAATTCGTGGTGGTGCTGGCCGGCTATCCGCAGCCCATGAAGCGCTTGCTCAATTCGAATCCAGGACTGGCATCGCGTTTTCAGAGAAGCTACGAGTTCCCCGACTACTCGGCTCGCGAACTGCTCAGAATATTCTACGTATTCTGTAAGAAGTACCATTACCGACTACCCAAGACGACGCGCCGCAAGTTGTTAGATGGATTTCAATCGATGATCGATCGCAAAGACGAGCATTTTGGGAACGGACGGCTGGCGCGTAATGTCTTCGAGCAGTCGATTCGCCACATGTCCTCCCGACTTGTGCGAACAACCCCGTTGACCAAAGAACTGTTGACCACATTGCTGCCGGAAGACATCGTCTTCGATGCACCCTAGTGCGAGCCATACAGGTTGTGTGTCGATTTTGTTTAGCCGGTAGCCGCAGGCGCACGTTTCCGTCAGCAGCACTGGTCAGTCGCATACGCCTGCGGCTAAAAAACCGCTAAACAGAGTGCCTTTGGAAAATCTGTCTAGGCTACGAATGTTCGGCGGGCGGTGGCTCGTCGTCGGCACTGCACAACGTATCCAACATTTTGGCGAAACGCTGAGCGGCCCGTTGCATGGAGGCTTCCTCCAGCACGCGTTGGCGTCCCTGCCAGCCCAATTGCTGAGTTTCAGGCAAATTAGTCAGCATGGTACGCAGCTGGCCTGTGAGTGCTTCGACGGAGTTGGGTGTCACGAGATGGCCGCCCCCCAACCGCTGGAACAGTTCCGGAAAGGCACCATGATCGGGTTGGACATAGGGGACTCCTGCGGCCAGGCCTTCCAACAGAAAAATTCCCTTGGGTTCCAGATACGGCGTAGGCACACATAGCACATCGATGGATCGTAAGAACTCGAGCTTGCCGTCACGATCCACACTGCCATGGTACTGACAGCGATCGTTTAAGCCGGCTGCGGCCAGCTTGTCTTGCTGCTCTTGCCAATAACTGGTGTGCTGTTTGCCCAGCCAGCCTGCGATCGCAAGTCGGACATCGGGTAGCTGGCCTGCCAATTCAATAAACGCTTCCACTAGCAAATGTAAGCCTTTTTCCGGCGCCAGCCGCGCCAGGTAGCCAACGGTTGGAGCCCGGTCTTTGGGGGCGTCAGCGCTGCCATTGCGCGTGGGCCATTCAAGAAAATCCTGGGTGTCGATCGACAGCGGTTGGACTGTCAAACGCTTGGCTGGGAACTGCAGCTTATCTTGCATCCGCAGCCCATAGTCTTGACTGTGAACAACGAACAGATCAACTAGCTGGGCCAATCTCTGCAATTCTTTCAAGGCCTGTTGGCGATGGGGTTCAACCAGGCTCTCGAAGAAGATGTCGTCGCCTTGCAAAATGACGACCACCGGGCAACCCAGCTGTCGCTTGAGCTCTGGAATGCAACCAGCGATCAGCAAATTTGAAAACACGACCACGTCGGGTTCTTGAGTCTTCAACCAGTCACACAGCCGGTCAACTTCTTTGCGCTGCCGCCCTTCCCTGCCTCGCAGCATAGATACCGTCAGCGGTCCCAGATTACCGGCCGAAGTCCCCATGGCCCGTGAGGCAACCCAATTGACCAGCTTAGGCGCGCTGAGAAAAGCGTCCGCCCAACGAGGTATCCACTTCAGCACTGGCAATGTCTGTTGCAGGTAGACGTTCAAACCGCCATAGAACAGCTGTTGTTGACTGACACTTTCTTCGTCCGTCAAAATTGGCGTATACGTAGGCACAAGTAGAGCGTCGTGACCCAGCTGAATCAGCGCTTTGGCCAACGCGTTGTCTTGCAGGCAGCTGCCGCAGTACATGCCCGCGGCTCCGGCCGTAAGGTAAGCGATTCGCAAGTTCTATGCGCCGTGCAAGAGATGAATTTTATCCAGGGTTCGCCAGCAGTCGCGCGGCCACCGTCATCGTTGGCGGTGGAACGACCATTGGACTGCCGACGATTTCAGTGTACTCATGGTCACCCAGTTCGACTACGCATCATCCGGTGTCGACATCGGGAACGTTGCTGAGAAGTCTAGGACGTGGTGACCAGCGGCAGCGTTCTCTTTTGTTCGGCGCTCAAGATGGCCGTGTCGATGATCTGTTGACCAATCCGCGCGATGTCGGGAGACAAGGGCCCATCGATAGAGGTACCAGATTCCAGGCGTGCCAGTAGGTACTCGATGCCATTCCGTTCGCCGACGGGCATTTCATCGGCTGGCTGTTCGAAGCCCTCCGGCCGTTCCCGAGTTTGCAATCGCACGTGCGGTTCATAGTCATAGCTGGACATCGTACCCTCAGTACCGCGCACCACGAAGCCACACTTGGGTTGCGGCTGGTGGGTCCAAGGATCCGTAAACGTGCCCCAACGTGTTTCAAATTTGGAAAGTCCATGCGCGTAGCGGGCGATGGTCACACTGTGTTCATCGACTTCCAAGCCAGGAGTACCCGCGGTCACTGAAGTGACTTCGATGGGTTTCTGTCCGCCGTTGAACCACGTGCCGATCGTAACTCCGTAGCCCAAGTAATCGCGCAGTGATCCGCCCCCGGCTTCGCGGCTGTACCACCAGCTGCGTTCTTTGTCCGCGGCTGTTGGCTCGTATTCAATTTTGTCAGCACCATGGTACAGCGGGCCTCGATTGCCCCCGTAGTGATGGACTTCGACAATGTCACCGATGGTTCCCTCGTCGATCAATCTCCACATCGTGCGATAGCAAGGCTCCCAGCGAATGGGCCAATTGATTAGCATCAGCTTACCCGTGGCTTCCATGGCGGCTATCATGCGATCGGCGTCCGCCAACGAGGCAGCAAACGGTTTTTCGACGAACAGATGCACCTGAAAAGGCGCTAGGCGTTCTACCCATAGCGCGTGTTCGGCTACGGGTGGGCATAGAATGACCGCATCGGGCGCGGAGGCTTCCATACAACGCCGATAATCGGTGAACACCATTGATTGAGGAATTTCCAGGGCTTCAATGGCCGATTGCATGGCGGCCGGGTCTTCGTCGCAGATGCCGACCAACTCCGCGTCCGGGTGATCAATCACTTGTCGCAGCAGGTCCCCCATGTGCATGTGCGAAAAATTCACTCCCGCGAATCGCAGTTTTTTGGGCATCGATGAAATCACCATAGGTAAGGAATAGGTTGACTAGGTCGCTTTGACGAAAACTGACCGCCGGAAAAACAACTATCTGTAGATTGACCTCAGCGGCCGAATCGGGCGCATTCTAAAACATCTTGGCAGGTGGCTGGGTGAGAGTTGTGAGTGCGCTGGGACAACTAACTTGACGTTCGAGAGAATGATCGGCGAGCGCCAACGTCTCGCAAACAGTTCTCGCAAAGCGGTCTCAGCCTGGTGGTTTTACGATCCAGTGCGAGTCGCACGGACATATAGCCTGCGTCATCAACGTGCTGGTTGCCTATTCCGTCGAACGTAGGCCACATCAAAGTAAAAATGCTCTAGTTGAGATTTGCTAGAATTCCGACTTATCAAAGTACGAAGCGTTGTTGATTACGGGGGTGGGCCGATGCCGCGACAATTGGCTTGGTTGTTCTGTTTAGGCTTGGCAAATGGCATCGCGATGGCGACCGACGATCTAAGTCCCGAAGCTGTATTCGAGCAGCGTCTGATGCCAATCTTCAACTCGCCGAACCCATCTAGCTGTGTGCAGTGCCACTTGTCCGCGGTTGATTTGAAGGACTACATTTTGCCTTCGAGCCGAGCCACGTTCTTGGCCCTGCGAGAACAGGGACTGGTCGATACAGAACGTCCACGTGATTCGAAGATTCTGCATTTGATTTCCAGAGGAGATTCTGACCCCGACTCACTGGCGCAGCGGATTCATGCCAAGACGCGAGAAGCCGAGTATGAGGCCTTTGCGGTATGGATTGAAGCCTGTTGCGCCAATCCAGACCTGCTAGACGAGGCGGTGTCTGAGTCGTCCTCTTCCGCCGGACCGGTCGCGCCCAGCAAGGTGATTCGACATGCGCGGAAAGATCGAGTCTTGGATTCTTTTGTCAGGAACATCTGGTCTCAGCGGATGCGCTGCTTCCCGTGTCATACGCCGTCGGAGTTGGATCCAGAGAATCCACTGCATGCGAAGCCTGCCCAACGCTACCGCGACTTTGTTGATAAGTATGGAAGGCGCATGGAGTTGTTCAAGGAAACACCCGAGAGAACCTTGAAGGCCTGGATGGCCAGTAGCCGGAGCCACTCGGGACCGCATTTGCCGCTCATCAATGTCGAGCATCCTCTAGACAGTTTGGTGCTGTTGAAACCGATGGCGAAGCTGCCGCCCAAGGGCGACGACGGCCAGCTTGGGTCGCCGTCTTCGAAGTTGCCTGTGTCGCACATGGGCGGCATCAAGATGCATCGAAATGATCCGTCGTACAAGGCGTTCGCGGCCTGGTTGCAGGATTATGCTCGCTCTGTCCAAGGCGACTATGACCAGCCATCGGAGCTGCCACTCGACAACTGGTATCCAACTCAGCATGTGATCCGAATCAAGGAACTTCCCGAACAATGGCGTGGTTTGACAGTACAAGTGTTTGTGCACGAATGGGATTCGGCGCTGCAGCAATGGTCTGCCAATCCAGTAGCGTTTACTCAGTCTCTTGTGACGCCGCGCAGGTTCTTAAATGGGTCCTTGTTTGCAATTGCCGTCGGCGATCAATCCGATGGCCTGGACCCGCTGGGTGTCGAGTTAACACCTGGGCGCGTCCAGTTGCGAATTTACGTCGACCATGAGCGTCAGCTGTCGGACGCACCAGCAAAGCTGCTCAATGAAGGGCCACCGCAGGCTACCACCATCTTGCAAGCCAAATTTCAAGCCGGCTTTAAGCAGGCCGACGTCATCGAGGGTTCCCAGGTGGTCTACGACGACTAACGGCTACGAGATTCCGTTTCGTTAGCCCACATCGCTGAATTGCATGGACTCGCCATAACGCTTCACCGTTTGCAGACGCAGTCGCTGGTGCTGGTCAGCTGACAGGCCCGGATCGGCCGCCAGGATGTGTTGAGCTACCTCGCGAGCCAGGCTGACCAATTCTCCGTCGCGGCTGAGATCTGCAATGCGAAGCGGCGGTAATCCGCTTTGACTCGTGCCCAGCAGATCACCGGGACCGCGGAGCCGCAGATCGATTTCCGCAAGTTCAAAACCGTCGTCGCTACTTTGAAACGCGTCGAGTCGTCCGTTGTCTTGCGCGCCGGCACCTGCGGTGGCCACCGCGCAAACAAAGCCCGGATGCGATCCGCGCGAGATGCGCCCTCGTAATTGGTGGAGCTGAGAAAGTCCCAGTCGGTTGGCATCCAAAATGGTCATCACGGTCGCGTTGGGCACGTCGATGCCGACTTCCACAACGGTGGTAGCGACGAGAATTTGCGTGCGTCCTTCAGCGAAGTCATCGAGTGCTCGCTGTTTGTGAGTTCCATCCAGGCGTCCATGCAGCAAATCGACGCGCCGGTGAAGGAACCGATCGTCCCGCAGCTGCTCAAAGATTCTCGTCGCGCTTGTCAGTTCGCTTTGTTCCGATTCGTCCACCCGAGGTGCGATGACGTAGGCTTGGCGACCTTCGGCGACTTTGTCGTCCACGAACTTCCACCACGAGTCCAATTCTTCTGACGATGCGGTATAGCTGTGCACAGCTGCCCGGCCCGGTGGCTTTTGCCGGATACTGGACACATCCAAATCCCCAAAGGCCGTCATTGCGATGGTTCGCGGGATGGGAGTGGCGCTTAGCACTAGATAGTGAGGTTGAGAATCAGCGCTCCGCAGTTGCGCCCGCTGTTGCACGCCAAACTTGTGCTGCTCATCAACGATGACCAGCCCCAGATTGTGAAAACTGACATCTTGTGAGAGCAGCGCTTGCGTGCCGACGACGACATCCACTTGGCCTTCCGAGACTTGCTCCAGCAGCTGTCGCCGCATAGCTCGGGGCATGCCTCCGGTCAGTAGTGCGACGCGTACTCGGCTGGACGCCAAGCTGCGTTCCAAGGTGGCGGCGTGCTGACGGGACAACACCTCCGTCGGTGCCATCAAAGCCGCTTGGTATCCGTGAGCAACGCCCAGCAACATCGCATACTGGGCCACCACAGTTTTGCCGCTGCCGACGTCACCTTGGAGCAAGCGATTCATGGGGACGTCGCGGGCCATGTCGCGTCCCAAATCGTCGATGGCTGCCAGTTGGTCGTCGGTCAGTGTCAGGCCCAGACGATTGAGGATGCGCGCATGAATTTTTCCACTGGCCTGACAAACGGGTGCCGTGGCCTGGCGTTCCCGGCTGGCGCGCTGCAGTTGGATGGCTAGTTGCAGCACGAGCAGCTCTTGAGCTTTGAATCTGCGGCGAGCTAGGTCGGCGTCTTGTTCGGATGTTGGAAAGTGAATGTCCCGTAATGCGCGATGAATGTCGACCACCTGCAATTGGTCGCGAACGCTGCCGGGGAGGACTTCATCAATGGCGGGAATCAAGTCGGGCAGTTGCGTACGCATGACGGTTCGCACGTGGTGCTGTTTCAGTCCGTCGGTCAGCGGATAAATCGGTTGTGGTGTCTGGCTGCTCAGGTCCTCGTCACCGGACAGAATTTGGATGTGCGGCTGGACGATTTCCCAGTGCAATCCCGTGGACCGC
>JANQOL010000376.1 GCA_028289675.1 Pirellulaceae bacterium | reverse complement strand
ATCGAACTCAAGAGCGCGATTGGCGACTTCATCCAACCGGCTATTGGGCCCACGCGTCGTTACCAGACGTTGCAGGCTCTGCTAAACTGCACTCGGCGTAGCCTGCTGCCCGACCCTCAGGTTACTCAGGAACAGCGCGCCCAATGGGAGCAGGAAATTAGCCTATTAGAAGCACAGGGGATTCGCTAAACGCGACTGGCCAGATGCACTGGTACCTCATGTGACAACCCATACCAACGCCTGGCTACCACTCGCTGGCAGCCGGAGCAGTCTACAACTCCGATTTTCGGGAGGGGATCTCAGTGACCAGAATCGTTCTTTCTCTCGTGACCATGGTCTCTATGGTCAGCTGCGCGGGCTTGCTCCAAGCGCAAGAGAGCTTCCGTGATCTCGTCGGCAACGTAACGGTCCAACCAGTTGCCAAGTCGGCTGCGGTCCAGGTCCCATTCATTACTTGGGGCGGCGACGTCGCCACCTTTCATGCCAATGGAAACTTGCGGACACAATCCGGTTCCATTTATCAAGAACTGGGTCTGAAGCTGAACTTGACTGCCGGCGACGACTTTGTGGGTCAAGTCCGCGACTATATGTCCGGAAAATCCCCCATGCTGCGCGGCACGTTCCGCATGATTGGCCAGGCCAGCGAGGTCCTTGGATCTTCGCCAGATACGAAACCTATCATCATCCTGCAGCTGTCGTGGAGTGCCGGTGATCACATTGTGGCCCGCGAGCAATTGAAATCACTGAATGACCTGAAAGGTAAAAAGATCGCTTGCCAGCAAGGCGGACCGCACGTGGGGCTACTCTACGATTCATTGTCTGCGGCCAATCTGACGAACAAAGACGTCCAAATTGTGTGGACGAAGGACCTGACCGGGCCGGATGGGGCCGCCGAACTGTTTCGCAAGGACCCGTCGATCGACGCCTGCTGTGTCATCACTCCTGACTTGCTGGGTTTGACCGGTGGTTTTGATACCGTCGGTAGTGGAGCCGAAGGGACCGTGCGAGGTGCTCACGTCATCAATAGCACGCAATCAATGAGCCGATCCATCGCCGATGTGTACGCCGTCCGCAGCGATTGGTATCAAGCCAATCGCGACTGGGTTGAGAAATTTGTGGCCGGCTATCTGAAAGCGACCGAACAGGTCGTCGAGATGCGGAACGGCTTTGAGTCCAGCCAGCGAATGCAATCGAACTATCGGCAGTTGCTGGCCAAAAGCCAGGACATTTTCGGCGAAGAGGTGCTGCCCACCCTGGAAGTTGATGCCCACGGTTTGCTGCTGGACTGTACGTTTGTCGGCAGCGTCGGCCAACTGGCATTCTTCAAGGATTCGGGCAACCTCAGTGGTTTCGATGCCAAGCTCAAAGAGTCGTTGGATCTAGCAACGAGCTGGGGTTACGCAGAATCCCGCAAAGGTTTTGAACCGAACAATTTCGACTACAAGAAGATCGCCAGGCTAGCGGGCCTGGAATACCGTGAACCCAAGAAGATGGAGCGATTTGCCGACGCGGCTGAGTCGTCGGATATGTTCTTCGGCGGCAACTTGGACGAAAACACGATCGTCAGCTTTACCATCAAATTCGCGCCCAATCAAAACGAGTTCTCGTCGGATCGATATGGAGGCGAGTTTGACCGCGCGATCAAGGCTGCCTCCACGTTCGGAAACGCCCGCGTCGTCATCCGCGGCCACTCCGACCCGACGAAAACGTTGATCGATTTGGTCAAGGCCGGCATCCGCAAGGGCATTATCAAACAGTCGGGCACAGCCGGAAACTACAAGTATTTTTACAACGGCAAGCCCCTGAATCTGGAGAATCTCGGCCAGATCATGCAGTTGATCGAGGCCGGTGCGTTTGCGGGCGGCAATCCCGATCCGGGTGTCACCATGCAAGCCGCCATGAACCTGTCCAAAGCCCGCGCCGACAAGGTTAAAGATGCGGTCGCCGCCTACGCTCAATCACTGGGCGTGAACATCGACCTGTCGCAAATCACTCCCGTGGGTGCAGGCATTGCCGAACCCATTATCGCCAAGCCGAAGTCTCTGGACGAAGCCAAGGAAAACATGCGAGTGGAGTTCCGTATCGTGAAGGTCGACGCGGAGACGATCGCCCCGACCGACTTTGACTTCTAGCGGTCATCGATTGTCGTCTGCCAATCGCGCCCCAAACCAAGTCGTTTATGGTTCCGCGACAACCGCGGTTGGAGCCGCGCGCGGCCCTGCACGAGCGTGGGCAAGCGTGCGCGCACCGGCATGCGAATCATCGACTAGACGGGCTGCCGTGCGGCACTGCCTGAGAGTCAGGTCGCCGATCC
>JANQOL010000375.1 GCA_028289675.1 Pirellulaceae bacterium | reverse complement strand
TTACGTGCGCACGTCCGCAGACTTGGATGATTGGTTTGACAAGTCGCTGTTGTATCGCGTCCAGCGCCAATTGGCCGACGACGTGTGGCGGCAATCACGAGACGTGCCGCCTTCGTCCTTGGATCTGTCTACGGATCCTGAGGAAGGATATCGCTTTGCGGATTTGCCGGCGGAGATGCTGAACGACAAGCAGTACAAGAAATGGGACAAGGATCTCCGCGACTACTTGTATCGCCATCGCCCCATGACGCTGTACAGATGCAAGGAGCTAAAGGCAACCAGCCGTCCCGGGCAAGATGAGTTGGATGCGCGGATGGCTTGGAGCCAAAAGGTACGTGAGCTGCGTGACGAAGAGAAAGAGGAGCTGCAGGCCAAATATGCCAAGAAGCTGAAGGCGCTGGAATCCAAGATGCGCACGGCCCAGCAGCGATTGGAGCGCGAAAAGGCCCAGTATGACCAGCAAAAGTGGTCCAGCATGCTCAGCTTTGGACAAACCGTGCTGGGAGCCTTTCTAGGAAACAAGGTCAGTTCTCGGAGCGCCACCACTGGACGCAGTATTGGACGCGCCGCCCAGCAACGCACCGACGTCGTCCATGCTCGCGAGAGTCTGGAAGATCTGGAACAAGAAAAAAGCGATCTGGAACAGGAATGCGAGCGGGAGATCCGGGAATTGCAGGACAAATTTAGCATCGAGTCACTCACGCTCGAGCCGCTGCAAGTACCCTGTCGCAAAGGGGACCTCAAAATCGATCTGCTGACCCTGATTTGGATTCCCTGGGAAATCGACTCCAACGGCATCGCCACCCCGCTGGTCGAACTGCCGGCCACTGATTAGATCTAGCTGCGCCGCATCATGATGATGAACTGGTCGATTCCGCCGGACCGAAATCGAGACCACTGAACGCGACCGAGTGTTCGGTACTGACAAACTCCAACGGGACTTAGTTTATGACCAGGACTTTACTATCGCTGTTAGTGCTGTGCGTTTGCCCCTTTGGCGTGCGGGCGGCGGACCGCCCAAACATCGTCTTCTTTTTCGCCGACGACCAAACCAGCTCGGCATTAGGCTGTTATGGAAATGAAATCGCGCAGACACCAAATATCGACGCTTTGGCGGCCAAGGGTGTTCGTTTTGATAACGCATTTGTCAGCCACTCCATTTGTTGGGTCAGCCGGACGACGATCCTGACTGGCCTGGTCGGACGCAGCTACGGGACTCCTGGCAATCGGGAGTTGGCCAAGCCGTCCGCTGTCGCGTCGCTGGTTTCCGACTTGCTTCACAACTACGGCTACCGGACCGGTTTTTTCGGCAAGTGGCACGCCAAGATGCCGCCTGGGTTCGAACGCGAAGACCACTTTGATGAGTTTGAGGCAATCGGCCGCAACCCGTTCTACAAACGCCAGCCGGATGGTTCGCTGCGTCACGAGACGGAGCTAATTGTGGATCGTGGTATTGAGTTTCTGCAGCAACAACCTGCGGGCCGTCCATTCGCGCTCAACTTGTGGTTCAACGCTTGCCACGCCGAAGATAGTGACCGCCGCCCGGGCATCGGTCACTTTGCCTGGCCGCGGGCTGTTGATGAAATGTACGCGGACATTGAATTCCCCACGCCGCATCTAAATGATCCGGTCGTGTTTGATGCTCTGCCCGATTTTCTCAAGACGACGATCAATCGCGAACGTTACTTCTGGCGCTGGAACACGCCCCAGAAGTATCAACAGAACATGCAGGCCTACTACCGGATGGTCAGCGGCATTGATGGGGCCATTGGCAGATTTCTAGATGCGCTCCAAGCGTCGGGGCACGCCGAGAATACAATTATCGTGTATTCGGCCGACAACGGTTACCACATGGCCAATCGAGGTCTCGCCGGAAAATGGACGCACTTCGAAGAATCATTGCGAGTGCCGTTGATTGTGTTTGATCCGCGGTCACCGGCGGCAGGCCGCGGTCAAGTCGCTGACGGGATGGTGCTGAATTTGGATCTGCCTGCGACGTTTGTGGATTGGGCTAGCGATCGGGTACCCAGCCACTATCAAGGTCGCAGTCTCCGACCTTGGGTGGAAGGAGATTCACCTGAAGATTGGCGGCAGGAGACGTTTCACGAGCACTTCGCCGTACGCCACCGAATTCCCGCGTTTGAAGGAGTGCGCACCGAGCAGTACAAATATGTTCGGTACGTCGATCATGATTTTGAGTTCCTGCATGATTTGCAACAGGATCCTGACGAACTGGTGAATTTGGCCAACGATCCCGACCACCGGAATACGCTTGAGGAGTTTCGGCGGCGAACGGACCAGCGCGTCGAGATGGTTGGTGGTGCTTTGGCGCCGCCGCAGAAGGAGTTCCAAAGTTCGACGGTTGCACACCCGCTGGCATCCGCGGCCGTGACGGTCAAGCCTTCCGCCGACGGTCGAGTTCGATTGTTAGGTGGTAAGAATCTGAACGGCTGGTCGGGCGATCGTGCGTTATGGTCTTTCGATGAAGGAACGGTTACGGGGTCAACCGATGGTTCGCTAACGATGAATCGCTTCTTGACCTGGAAGGGGTCGACGATTCGCAATTTCGACTTGCGAGCTCAGGTCAAGATCAGCGCGCAGGGCAACAGCGGCATCCAGTATCGCAGCGCGCTACGTCCCGATTTGGGCTTGGACGTCGTTAGCGGATATCAGTGCGACATTGTGGCCGATGGAGCCGACTTCAACGGCATGATGTACGAGGAGAAAGGCCGCCGTATCCTGGGTTACGCTGGGCAAAAGGTCATCGTCGATCCGGAGGGAAAAACTTGGATCTTGGAACAGTTTCCCCAGCGAGATTTTCCCGCTGAGCAGTGGCACGAATATCGCATCAGGGTCAGCGGCAATCACCATCAGCATTGGATCGACGGGCATCCCACGGCGGAGATGCTGGATTTTGACGCGAACGGGAGGGCACTGGAAGGCGTGTTGGCCTTCCAGCTGCATCGTGGCCGACCGATGACGGTTCAGTTTCGAGACGTCACGATTGAACATTTGCCCGACGATCTGCCGCTGCAACAATTTGTCGACCACCCCATTCCCGTCGGGTCAGAAGGTGTACGACCTCAAGGCAAATTGCCGCCAGATTGGAAGCCGCCGCGCTATCAGCAAGACCCGGGGAAATCCGATTAGAGTGCGATTCGCTCAGGTGCATAGCGGGATGATTTCACCCTCCTCCGTCTCACATAGAGAACGAGAGTGGGGCGTGCTGCTCGCAGCTAGGCTCCAAGTTCCGACTTGATGCAGTCGATCATGTGGCACATCGAGTCGGACAGAATTCGACCTCGCCGCCACATGAGCACAATGCGACGGTTGCCCAGGTGTTTGCTCAACGATCGCGTCACCAGACGCTTGCTTAACTCCGTATCGGATCGACCGGCCAGAATGCCAACGCCCATACCGGCCGCAACGCAAGTAAAGGTAAACGCGCTGTTGTCGGTCTCGACAGTGATGTTGGCGGTTAGATCCTGTCGGTGGAGTGCATCGTCCAAGGCATCGCGACCATGGGTGCCTCGGGTGGTAACGATCAATTCATGCTTGACCAACTCATTGAGGCTGTTCTGTCGTGACTGGATGTAGGGATGGTTCCGGCGAGCGACGGCCAAGAACTCGACCGTGTAGGCGGGTTCGTAATGAATCTGATCCGAGGCCGTTTGCAAATTGGGTTCCAACGCCAGTGCGAGATCCGCTTCGTCGGCCAACAACAAATCTTCGGCTCGGCGGTCATGAGCATGGCGGATCACCAGCGGCCGCGGGTCGGACCGGCGGAATTTGGCCAGTGGTCCCGGCAGATCCTCCAGCATCATGCGGACGCCGGTAACCAACCGCAGTGCCGGCGCGGACGGACTGTGGCCCACTAGCTCGAAGGTGGAATCGAGCGAAACCAAAATCTGCTCAACTTGCTCATACAGCTGGCGCGCCGCCGTCGTCGGCTCGACTCGCCGACCACGCTTGTGAAATAGCTGGACACCGTAGGCTTGCTCAACGGAGCGAATGTGCTGCCAAATCGAGGGTACAGACAAATGGGATTGTCGGGCGGCCGCCGCATATCCGCCGTGCTGCATGACCAATTGGAAGGTGCGTAAGTGGTCCAGGTTCAGAGCGTCACATCGCGCGGAAGTCATGCCTAATAATCATTCGCTGCCAGTAAATAATCTTTCAATGTTATTTAATTGTACTGAATGCGGATTGCGTTACAATTCGCGTGCACTTTGAAACTAGGGCAGTTCACTTATCAGTGTCGACCGCATGTGGGCGTTTTCGTGGCCATCGTCATGGGTGGTCGAGTCAAACGCCCGGGTGGATCGCACGAGCTGGCAGGCGGAATTCAATGAGTGTCGAAAACCCTTACGACTCGCCTGCAGCCGACACTGAGACGGTTGCGCAGCGACCCGAGGGTATCTCTTACCAGCGATTCTGGCTGGTGTTCCTGCTGTTCCTCCATACGGTCAATACGTATATGGATCGCGTTTGCATTTCGGCAGCCAAGGAGCCGATGCAAAACGACATCACGGGATTGGACGATCAACAGATGGGATACGTGTTTGGCATCTTTGCCATCGGGTATGCCTTGTTTCAGATCCCCGCGGGTTGGTTTAGCGATCGTGCGGGTCCGCGGCGAGCGCTGACGGTGGTGGTTGTGATTTGGAGTTTGTTCACGGCGCTGACAGGCGCTGTCACGACGGCTATCAGTCTACTGGTAGTGCGTTTTCTTTTCGGTATGGGCGAAGCTGGGGCCTATCCGGGAGCGACACGCGCGCTGTACAGCTGGCTGCCCGCCAAGGAACGAGGGCTAGGCCAAGGTATTTTTCATTCCGGCGCTCGGTTTGGAGCGGCTGCCTCACTGGTTCTGATGCCTCAGCTGATCGATGCGATTGGCTGGCGCATGACGTTTGTTGCCAATGCGTTGCTGGGACTGGTTTGGGGTGCCGTATGGTGGGTGTGGTACCGTAACGACCCGGCCCAGCACCGGCGCGTTAGCTCATCCGAACTGCGGACAATTCGGCAAGGGTTGGAGG
The DNA here is from genome assembly GCA_028289675.1 of Pirellulaceae bacterium. Lineage (GTDB taxonomy): Bacteria > Planctomycetota > Planctomycetia > Pirellulales > Pirellulaceae > Aureliella. The sequence goes on along the minus strand of JANQOL010000375.1, from coordinate 1,348 downwards.
AAGAACAGACGCAGTCGGGACATCAGCTGCCCTACATTCAAGTGGTTACTTCGGCCAATGTACTGTTGGCCATGTTCCAGTACGCGGCCAGCAACATCACGTTCTTTATCAGCATTACCTGGCTACAACCGTATCTGCGAGCGACTTGGGGTGACGAGGTGGCTTATTTGGCTGCCTTGCCGCTGTTGTGCGGCGCGGCTGCTCTGTGGATCTCTGGCTACGCAGTCACGCACTTGCACCGGATGGGGATGCCTGTACTTTCGCGTCGCTTGCCAGCCATCGTAGGTTACACACTGGGCGCCATTGGATTGATCCTGTGCACGCAGATCGGCGAAGCTGCGTCCGTGTGGCTGTTTATCGCCTGTTTTTCATTGGCTACATTCGGTGTGGAAATGACGCTCAGTCCCAGTTGGGCGTTCTGCATGGACATCGGCGGTTCTCGTTCCGGCGCCGTATCGGCAGCCATGAACATGGTTGGCAACATGGGGGCAGCGGTCAGCGCGGTGGCCTTCCCGTTCTTCGTGGCCAATGTCACGATACCCGGAATCGCGGATACGACGGGCACGGCCAATTCATTCTTTGTGTTCGCGGCCACAATGAACGTGCTGGCGGTGGTGGCGTGGTGTTTCATGAATCCACTCCGCCAACTGAAACAAATTACCTCTGGCGAATTGAAGACGCGCTTGGTGTTGTTCTTGGCGCTCATCGTGCTGGTCGTTACTGCGCTTGTATACACCAAGTTCATGCTACCTGGTAAGGCGGCTACCGAAGATCGTCCAGCCGAAAGTGAGACGGCGCAGCGATGGACGCCTGACGGTTCGTGGCCGGAGCTGCAAAGGAGCTGGGGATGACGTTCAAAGCAGTAGCAATTGGCGCGGGCTATTTTAGCCAGTTTCATTTTGATGCTTGGTCGCGCATGCCGGATGTGCACTTGGCGGCTGTGTGCGACGTGAACCACCAGCAGGCGCAGGCGGCGGCCGAGCGGCATGAAGTACCTCAGGTGTACACCGACGTTCGGCAGATGTTGGACGCCGAGCAGCCTGATTTCGTCGATATCATTACGCGGCCAGATTCGCACTTAGCGTTGGTGCAAGAAGCGTCCAGCCGAGGTATCGATACGATTTGTCAGAAAGCGCTCGCACCCAACTTTGCAGAGGCAGCGCAAATCGTAGAAACGGCTGAGCGGGCCGGAATCCGGCTGATGGTGCACGAGAATTTTCGCTTTCAGCCCTGGTACCGCGCCATCCGTGCCCAACTGGGCCAAGGAGCCATCGGGGACCGGCTGCATTCGATCAGTTTTCGCTGCCGAACCGGAGACGGTTGGGGACCGGACGCGTATCTGGACCGG
>JANQOL010000373.1 GCA_028289675.1 Pirellulaceae bacterium | reverse complement strand
ATGCTCGAACCTTGCGGTACTGGTGCGGGTTGGCCAGTGGAGACCTGACGAATGGTGCTGCTATGGGCGACGGCAATGTCGTCGATAACGCGAGCGACGCCGCGAGTGCGTCGAGCCGCATCCAGAATCAGGTTCTTTTGGTCTGCATTAGCGACCTTGCCCCGCAGCCAAACGTCCCCGTTCACCGTGCTGACGTCCAACTCGAAACCACGCAGCTGTCCTGCCGACTTGTAGCCTTGCAGCTTGCCAATGATGGTATCGGTCACTGCCACATCTTGGGCGGTTGGCTTGGCCGCACGCTGTTGGCCGGAGGCGGTTTGCACGGGGCCTTTGGTGGCGGCAGGCGTGCTAACCGGCTTGGGCGCCGAACGCACAACTTGGATTTTGTTAACCAAGTTGCCGATGCCGACCGCGTCGGCAGCCGCTTGCGCGACCAACGCTCGTTGGGATCTTGATGCGACCTTTCCGTCCAGGTACACAACGCCATCTTCCACCTTCAGGTCGATGTCGAAGCCCTTCAGGTTGCCCGCAGCCTTTTGCTGTTGCAACTGTGACATGACAGCTTTGGCAATTTCACGATCTCCACCGAATGCCCAAGCTGGCATTGCGGCGGCGACCGAAGCGATTACCACGCCAAATAGAAATCGTCGCATTGGAAACCCTCCTACGAATCACCGTCGTGTGTTCCACAATCTAGCTTCCTGCCCTGCCGACAATCCCCTAGCGGGCGACATGGCAGAAGGTTGCGGGAGATAGTGGTCTGCCAGCTGGGAATCGATCGGTTCGCACGACGATGTGCGGACATCGATCACCACCCGGTCAGTTAAATGGTCTGTGGTTACGCCAAGAGATATCTGCACACCCGGAACGTACGGACGTCCAGCGGCGCGAGCTCCCCCGCGCTGCGGTAGTGTCCGTCGATCCAACGGCGTCAAAGATTGCCCCCCTTGTACGCAGTCGGACTGAAAGTTGGTCCGGGGTTACTTTTCGGCAGCGAAGCGTTGGGCGTGGTAGGGTTTTTTCCAATTTTGCCGGTCTACACAGAAAAAACAGTCGTTCGCTCGAGAGCTGCCGTAGCTCCTTGACAAGCTACGCAAACCTTGACGATTGTGCCTCGATGCCGGTCTTCACGCACCCGATTCTTCATTGGCCACGAACACAAGGAGACCCCTCAGTTTGCTAAGCCGCGACTCATGGGAGCCACGCGGACGCATGGCTACGCCATCCACGATGGCGTTGATTTCGGCGCGAAATAGAGACGCCAAGTGTACCGCGTTGTAGAACGTACCGTCCTTTAGAAAACGCGTCCTTTAGAAAACGCGTCCTTCAGAAAACGCGTGCTACTTCCGCCGGGGCTGCTCCCCCAGTTGCCGGAACCATCCGATCAGCCCGAACAGCAACGAACCGGCCACCAGCACCCCCGCCGCGATGGCCCCAATGCGCGGGCGTACCGACCACAGAATCAGCACCACGACCACGGCGGCCAGCAGCGTTCCACGCAATTTTTGCCATCCCAGTCGCTCTAGCTGTGGCGCCGCCACCCATGCCAGTCCGAGTACCACGCCGACCTTGAGCAACGTCCCGGACACGAACTCGCGGCTGCTCATGGGCATCCAATCGGTGATGGCCAGAACTGCGCCGCCGACGAGCAGCAGCGCGGCGAATCCAGCTAGCAAATGGCGTTGCATGGTTAATCCGTGCTGACGCGTCCAACCGCGGTCATTTAGAAGCGTGCGAGGCCTTCCAGCCAAAACTCAATCTTACTCTGTGGAACCGTTTCCCACTTTTGCGGCTGCAATCCTGTGTCGGGCACCACGATCGTCGCGTAACCCTGATCGATGAGTTGTGCAGCGGGTTCACGCAATTGATCCTCGGGGCCCACCAACAGAAAGTCGACCGACTTCAAAGGTGTGTTGGGACGCCGCGACTGAAAACGCCGCAGGTCCGTGCCCAAGGTGGCGACGCCCCGAATCTTTTCCGGCCGAGTGGATGCGGCAACCAGCGCGATGCGACCGCCTACGCCCAGACCGGCGAATACGATTTTCGCCGGATCGAGCGAGTACCCTTTTTCCATGCGGCCGACAACTCGCCCAGCCAACTCGATCTCTTCGGCCGACCAGCGCCGAGGGTTCGCGGAGTTGATGACCGCCACGATCCAGCCAAACTTGCTTGCAAACGAGCTCCACTGCTGCTGAGTTTTGTCGCGGGCCAGTTCACCGGGTTCTGGAAAGACCAACAACAAACCCAACTCGCGCTCGTCGGCCAACGGGGGAATCAGGGCGTACGCCTGATTGGAGAAATCGCCCACGTTGATGTCCACAATGGTTACTTGTTGACCGTCCTCAACGCGCGGATCAGCCGGTGGCAGACTGCCCGCCAGCTCATTGGGCCAGGTCTTGGCCAGCACCTCGATCTGTTCAGCGGATGTGTCATCTGACTGGACCTGCAGCCGCAACGGTATATCTAGCTCGGCCACCGCAATCTGGCGGCGTAGTTGTTGCAGATCATTCAAAGGTTGGTCGTTGCAAGCCAGGATGTGCTGTCCCGCTTGTAGGCCACTCTGTTGCGCCGGAGAATCGGCATCGACTGTCAGGATCTTCCAGCCGGCTTGTTCGGAGGCGCCAAGATGCAGTCCCAAGTAGCGGCGCTGGTAGGTTGGGATTTCGGCGATCAATTCGCCAGACATGTCGATGCGTTGTCCGTCGCGCAATACGCGAAATTCAAACTTGTCGCCGGCATCCCGAGGTCCCAAGGCGTGCCGCAAATCAGCCAACAACCGTACCGGACGACCAGCTGCCTCGACGACGATATCCCCAGGACGAACTCCTGCTCGCGCGGCCGGTGACCCGGGCATGGCGCCGGCCAGTCGCACGGGACCGGCCAGTTCGTTTTGCTGTTCAGCCACCACACCCAGCTGGCCCGACAAGAGATCTTCTCCCCGCTGTAATCTAGGCAGCCGTTCCAAGATGTCGGTCAGCGGGATGGCGAAGCCGATTCCCGAGTCGTAGAGCTGGGATCCATCGCCTTCCACGAAACTGCCGGGAGAAATCGCGGCTAAGATGCCCAGTGTGCGACCCTGCAGGTCCACCAACGGACCGCCGTAGTTCAGCGGAGAGATCTTGGCATCGGTCTGAACAGCGCGGTCGTAAGCGCGGCCCACGGCACTGACAATTCCAATGGACTGAGACGCGCTCTCCGCGGAATAAGTTTTTCCTAGGGCGACGACCCACTGGCCGACCCAACCGGCTGCATTCGCCTCATCGGCAGGCTGGGCGACTGGTAATTCTTCATCGGTTTCGACTTTCAAGAGTGCCAGCTCTCGATTGAAATCCCGCGCCACAATGCGTGCTGGCACGCGGCTCCCTCCCGGCAGTGTTACCAGGATCGACGCGGGTTGCTGCCGCAGGCTGAACAAGCTGGAGATGATCCAGCCTTCGGCGCCGACGATGGTTCCGGTGGTAGGCCCATCGGCAACGCGTTTCTCATCGACTCGGTCCAATCCTCCGAAGGTTTCGATCTGCACCACACAGGCGGCGGCGCGGCGAGCGGCCTCCTGAAATCCCCGCTCTTCTCGGGCGGAAAGATCGAGTGGCGGGCCGGCGGCTTCTGTGGGCGGTTGATTGGACTGGGCACCAGCGCTGCCAACGAACAGCAGGCACAGCAGACCGCCCAATAGCCCGCAGCGTGTGCCGCCGCATCTAATTAGAAAGTACGATTTCTTTGAGTTCATTGTTGCGCTGAATCAAAAGGACAATCTCATCGGCTCGATCGATGAAATTCAGCTCCGATCGGAGGGCATCCTGTGACGTGATGCGAGTTGAATTGACGAACAGAATCAAGTCGTCACTTTGCAAGCCGGCTCGATCTGCGGTCGATCCAGGCTGAACTAAATCGACAAAGGCCGGAGTCTTGGCCAGGATGTTGGGAATCAACACGATGCCCAACGCACTCAGGCTGGTTGGCCGGTCAGCGGTGGGTCGTTCTTCGTTGCGTGCGATCGACTTGCCGGCCAGGATCCGGTCGATGGACTCCTGCAGCTCGGCCATGGGAATGGCGTAGTTGATCCAGATGTTCGAGCCGGTGTCGCGCAATTCCTTGCCCAACATGCCCAGCAATCGCCCCCGAAAATCGGTCAACGCGCCTCCTGCCGCCCCAGGATTGTTGGTCATGGCATCCACAATGTACACCGGACCCTGATAAACCGATTCGATGGTGCCGCGGCGCGCTTTCAATTCAGTCTTGGCCATCAACACGCCTTTTTGAACACTCGACATCTCATTGCCGGTGGCGATGCCGAACAGATTGCTCAGCGCCAAAACGCGCTCGCCAACTTCAGCGGTTCGTGTCTGCCGCAAATCGAAGTAGCTGGTCGCCGGCCGATCCGTTTCCAGGACCGCGATTTCCAGATTGGGATCAATGCCCAACACCTGGGCCTGATACCGGTTTCCGTCGCTGCTGACCGCCACGATGTCGTCGATGTCCAGCACCGTACTCCAGACCGTGAGAATGTGGCCCTCTTCGGAGATGAAAAATCCGCTTTGATAGGCGTCCAGTCCAGAAATACCCCCTGCTCCGTACAACTTGACCGTCTTCAATTCGGTGCTGACGACCACACTGTTGACCGAGCCGACCGAAGATGGGTCGGCGGCAGGTGCAATAGGTAGGCCACTGGTTACCAGTAGTAACCACATATAGACCGTTGCCGTTGACCTCATGAGCTGGCTACGGGGCGCTACGCGGCGTTCCCCGGCGATACGCCAACGAACCGTAAGGCTGGGAATGCTCGAGGCTGACGAAACTCTATTCACTTGCGCCGTCCCCAGCTGCCCCTGCCTGATTTGCAGCGGCGCCGTCTTGGATGGTTGCAGGCCTGGCGGTTTGCAGCTGCTGGACGTCCAGCATCAACACCGTTTCCATGCCGTAGCGTAGGCGCAACCGACCCGGAAACTGAATTTGCTGTCCAGCATGTGTGAAACTCGTGTAGCGATCGCACACCATTTCGATGGGATCATCTCCGGCATCACCAAAGACTTCGACCAACCGAACTTGACCTTCAGCGGTCGTGGTGAATCGCACTTTCGCGTCGTACCACAGGATACGTAGCACGTCTTCCAGGGGTTGGTCCGACAGTCGTGTAGCCGTGGTTGTGTAGCAAGGCATTGTGCCCATATAGATCGTTTCGCCCATCTTTTGCGGCCCTTGCCTCAGCAGCTGCTGCAGCGCTCGCAACGCGACCAAGAGTCCCGTTTCCCGGTGAGCGGCCACCACATCAGACAGTGACTGGCTAAAGTCGACGCCCAATTTCCGCGAGCCCAATTGAAAAAGTGCGTCATCGGGACTGCAGACGATCGAGAATTCCGTCTTTTCTCCGGCCAAGGTGCCGCTGAGCGTCCATTCATCAGAGGTCGCGCGGTAGTTGCCCAGTTCGCCAATTTGGGCCGCTATGCGTTCTTGGTGCATGCGGTTGAAATAGTAATTAGCAAAGCCCTACCGGGACTCCAGCATGGATTGGGCCAGTTTGGTATTGGGTATCAGGTGTCTTAGCTCCGGGGGCAACGTGTCCGCCTCCGGCGCTGCGGGGTCAGCGGCTGATTCTCTCGATGGCTGATTGTCTGGGGACTCTGGTGTATCGCCAGGCCTTTCTTTGCGCTGCTCAGGCGTGGGATGGCCGGCAGGCATTTCCCCACTGACCAGATCCAACAATTCCTTTTCCGAGTGCACACCATCCAGCCGAACCAACAACGTGCGCGTTTCGCGGTTTCGCCGGATGACTAACGGGACTCGCCAGTCGCGCGGCAGCGTTCCCAAAATGTTCTTGAACATGTTGGTGGTACGCACCTCGCGATCGGCCAGCTCGAGGACTTCGTCCCCATATCGCAGGCCGCGCCGGTAGGCGTCGCTGGAGCTGAGGATGTTGGACACGACGATACGGCCCGTCGAATCGGTGGAAACTGTCGCGCCCATCGTGGCGTGATCGACCAAACGACCACTGCGCAACACGCCCATGAAGTACTTGACCTGATTGGAACTGATCGCGTAGCCGACGCCCACGTTGATCCGGCTGCGCTTCTCAAACGAGCAGCGGCCATTAATTCCAATGACCTGACCCTGTAGATTAAACAGGGGGCCGCCCGAGTTGCCGGGGTTGATGGCCGCATCGGTTTGGATGCAATCGGCGTATTCCAATAGCGTGCCAGCGGGGTACTGGTAGCGATTGACGCCGCTGACGATTCCCAGGCTGACGGACGGTTGCAGGTTGGTTGCTAGAACGAAGGGATTTCCGGCGGCAAAACACCACTGTCCGACGCGGACTTGGCTGCTGTCGGCCAGCGGAGCGGTCGGAAAGTCGTCGCGGCCCAACAGTCGAATCAGAGACACGTCACCAGTCGCGTCAATGCCCACGATCACCGCATCGTACATGCGGCCATCGTTCAAACCGCAGCGCATGTGATCGCCGCATGCGCTGGAAACGTGGTAGTTGGTCAGCGCATAGCCATCGGGGGAAACGATGACACCACTGCCTCCGCCTCCGCCGTCCAGTCCAAAAATGGAAATCGTCGCAGCCGATGCTCGCCGCATCGCCGTGACTCGTTGTTGCTGCGCCTGCAGCACTTGCGCGTCCACGTCCAGACGATCCGCCGAGAAGACGACACCTGCGGCATTCAACATGCACAGCGCGCTCCAGGTGCAACGAGCGATGGAGGTTGTCACCAAACGCATCATTTCAACAGCCTCAGTTCCCGCCACAAAACGACGTCGCCCGTCGGTACACGCGCTTCGGGGGTCACCATCAATCGCAGACGTTGGTCGGCTGCGACCGGAAACTCGAATGTGGTTGCCTTGCCTGTCGCCGTCAGACGTTGATCGAACAACGATTTGCCTTCCAGCTGGATCTGCACTCGTACCGGCGTGTACTTGTCACCCTGAGGACGCAGTTCCACGCTGCCCTCCAGCCGCGTGAATTCGTCTGGGATGCGGTAGGTGGCTTGGCCACCACCGAGAAACTTCAGGCTAGGTCCGGAGATCTTGCCCGGCCGACTGGGCGCAGGCACGCGCTGGGCGCCAAACAGCTCACGCGTTGGTAGCTCGACCGGGAAATCAAAAATTTGTTGACTTCGGCGCTCGATCGGCTGCATATCAGCCACGTACCGGAGGCTCCCCAAAGAGAAGTCGATACTGGCGAGTTCGCGCAAATCCAAGGCAACGTCTTCACCGCACTGGAGCTGCAATTGCAGCTGACGGTTGGAATCTGTGCGCAGACCGCTGGTCATCCATTCATTTTCATACACGTCGCGGACAACTGCTCGCAATTGCTCACGGTCCGCGGTCTGCTTCGAAAAAAACCGCAGGCCGGCCAGTTTGGAAAATGGCACCTCCAAAGTCCGGCCACTGTACTGGAACTGGACCTTGCCATCAGCGATCCCCTCAATAATGCCCTCAATCTTGGTCAGCACCCCGCTGGCTTGATGGACGACCAGCACGTCCGAGCTAACCACCGATTGGCAGATAGCTTGCCAAGTCTTGGTCTGCGACTCGTTTAGCTCTCTTAGTTGCGCGGACAGTGCGGCCGTGGTTGCCAGTCGTATTGCCTGGCTGCCCGTTTGTGCCCGCAACTGTCGGCTGTCACCGGTAAGCCCCGAAACATGAATTTGCGTGCCATCGATGAGCGTCAGACGAAATGGCTGGTCCGGCTGATCGGCAGCCAACGGGCTGGTAAACCGGACCGTCCTGAGATCAGCCAGTGCTACGGGTTCCAAACCTTCCGCGGTCTTGAAAACGGCCTGTTGCTGGTCAATGCTCTCCAGTTCAGCGGTGAACGGTGCTCGCCCGGCTGGGATCACCTCGACGGCGGCGGGCTCTGGGCGTTGCCACGGCCATGCCAATCCCAGCAGCAGGCCCGCATGGATTGGCGCCGTTCCGAAGAATTGCACGATAGCGACAAAGCCGGGCAAGATCACTGTTCCTTGGTTGCCGAAAGAAATGTTGTCGATGGGGGCGGGGCGAGTTGCCAGCTGGCAGGTCGTCGATGGCGGCGACCTGATGGCAGATCCGGTGCCAGCAGTGCATTCCGCGCCCCGTACTCATCATAGGCGCAAAACCGGCATTCGTGTTTGTCCGGCTGGGCGGCGACGTGTGAACGGGCGAAAAACCGCCTGGGACGTGTTGCAAGAAACCGGCGGAATTGGTTAGATATACCCCTCGGCAAGTAGCAATTTCACGCGAGTTTCTCTCCCAAAACAGGGGGAGAATAGTCCGCGGTCGCTACGCCGAATTTCGACATGTCGAGCGTCAGACAATTGGTCGTGCTGTCCAGTGGTCTGCCGTCGGTTTCGACATCCATCCGGAGAGGTGGCTGAGTGGTCGAAAGCACTTCATTGCTAATGAAGCGACCGGGTCAAACCGGTCCGCAGGTTCGAATCCTGTCCTCTCCGCTCTGTAGGCCGTCGCTTTCCGCCGGGAATGCGACGGCCTGTTTCATGCGCCGGTGTGCTCATGATCGTCGAAATCTGCACCACCGAAGTGCGTATGCTCTAGCACCGCTTCAGACCGGGCCACAGGTTCAGCAGACCCCGTACGAATTGCTGTAGCGCGCGTGCCCGGTGGCTCAAGCAGCTCTTCACAGTACTTCCCAACTCGGCGAACGTTTGGTGGTACTCTGGGATTTCAAACAGAGGGTCGTAACCGAATCCGCCCTGCCCGCGACACTCGTGAATGATGCGGCCCCAACACTGGCCTTCGGCCTCCAGCACAATTTGCCCGTCAGGGGCTGCCAAAGCCATCGTGCTGACGTAATACGCGCGACGTTGGTCGAGACGAGCATCGCGCATTTCGCCCAGCAGTTTCTCATTATTCCGTTCATCCGTCGCTCCGGGATCGGAATAGCGTGCTGAGTAGATGCCGGGCGCGCCTTGCAGGAATGGCACGCACAGACCACTGTCCTCGCCCAACGTCCAGGCCGACAAATGCCGGGCTTGTTGCGTTGCTTTCAGGCGAGCGTTTTCAATAAAGCTGGTTCCGGTCTCCTCCACTTCCAGAGGATTGGAAACCTCAGCCAGCGAACGCAGCTCGAGCTTGTAAGGCTGCAGCAGGTCGCGGAGCTCGCCGCACTTTTTGGCGTTGTGCGTTCCAAGAATGAGTTCCGCGGGAGGTGCCAGTTCGGCTTCAGTGCAAGTTGGTGAGTACATGCCCGTCGAAGATATCGACTCGACAACAATCGTCAACCAGCAACTCGCTGCCGCCCGCCGGTCGGCAGGTTGAACCGCGGCGCTGTCCAGTTAGCTTCGCCCCAACAAGGAACCTTTGTAGACGTTGTTGGTTTCCGGCCGAGGAACAGCCATGGGCTTGCCATCGACATCAAAGGGAATGCGTTCGAGAGATTTGAGGGACGTGCGGCTGCCGATCGCTCCGGTCCGCGGATCTTTAACATCGATGACCCGATAGCCGCACAGCTCTTTCATGATTGCCAACATGGCTGGGTTGTATTGAAAATTTCCAGGCGATAACTCCTGCCCCAAGTCATTGAAGCTGCCGACCATCACATAGCTGCCATAGCGATCGTGGAATTGATACGCCTCCTTGCCTTTTGCTCTCAACGCGTGTGTCAATTTGTTGGCCTTGCTAGCGGCCGCGTCCAACTGATCCGTGGTGCTGGCCAGTGAGTCCGATGGCTTGCCGTTACCGAAATCCGTTACCGACTGGCCGTGGAAAGATGCCACTCGTACAGTGAATCGTCCCGGGCAGTCCAGTAGTGAGTATTTCACTTGCTTGTTCAGCTTGGCGACGAACTCGTCCACTTTGGGAGCTTGAAAGAAGTCGTCGGGCAACAGGGGGTTGCGAGTAACGAACGCAGCACCCATCGGCCCTTTTTTCAAGTTCTCATCGCGGCTGCTTTGCCACCAAAACAGCTTGCGAGTCTTCTGGACCAATCCGCCGTCATTCTTCCCCGAGGCTCCCAAGGCCGCCGGCTGAGCGACGCGAATTGCATGCAACGTGTCGGGGATGCGCGGGTCGTCTGTGGACGTGAATTCTCCAACGAGTACCGCGTAGGCGCTGGCAGTCACGCTATTGGCGTACTTCACCTTCAATTGCGTGGGCACCAGTTGGCCGTCTGCGGAAGTCCGGATACGTTCGCCAACGCCCAATGTCTCGGGTGCTCCCAGTGCTTTGTGCATGATAAAGCTGGGCAGCCGCATCTTCGTGCGAATTTCTTGCGCTAATGCGTTTGCTTTTGCCGCGGCATCGTCACCGGTCAGCGTGGCCGCCAAAATCAGCCACGGCCCGTGCTCAGCCTGCAACTCCAGCGGCTGTTCCGACAACTTCGATTTTCTCTTGAACATGGACAGGAACGAGGTCGAATCGTCGGCGACAACAATCCCGGCTGCCAGCCAAGCCAACGCAACCACAACCAGGCGAATGCTAGCGTTCTTGTAACTCATGTTCGACCTCTCTCACACTTAACCAGGGGACACCATCCAGTTCCACCCGGAATTGGACGCAACGTCCCTAGTATCAGTTTGAGGCCCGCGACGCGAGTTCGATTTTTGCTCGCGCTGATCCAACATGGGGCTGCCAGATGGCTGTCGCCCGGTGACTCGCCGATCC
>JANQOL010000358.1 GCA_028289675.1 Pirellulaceae bacterium | reverse complement strand
CCTTGAGACCGGACAAACTTCCTGCACGAACCCGTTCAAGGTATTTGCCACGCTTTCCTGAACGATTGAATAGTGCACAAACTGTCCTCGCTTTTCTCTGGAAACAAGCCCCGCGGTCTCAAGCACGCCGAGATGTTGCGAAATGGACGGCTTCGACATGTCAAAACGCTCAGCGATCTCGCCGGCCGTCAATGAACTGTGCGCCAGATAGGCGAGAATTTTTCGGCGAGTTGTGGACGCCAGCGCCTCGAAAACCCGCTGCATGCCGGCTGCTTCAACTTCAGGATCATACTTGCGGTTCATTTTGCTGCTCTCGCGCGCTTCATTAACCAATCAGCTAGTTAGGTAATTAGGGGATTGCCTAATTTTCTACTTATTAGTATTTAGATAATTGCCTAATTACTAAATCCGAAGGGAATTCGCAAGGGCGGAGCCCAGAAATCCCGGACTAAGTATGGCCTGGCTGGCCTTCCCAAACGGTCATGGAGAGTTGTGCAATGGCGAAACGAGCAACAAAAAAGCAGATGAATATCTCATCACCGATCTCAACCGACAGGGTGCGGTCGAACGCAAGAAGCAGCGCTGTCGAAGGTACAGTTGTGTGGCGCCCACTGAAATCGCTTTGGATCAGCGGCATGACCGCGGCGGCTTTAACGTTCGGACCGCTGACCTTTACCTGGGACGCCTTGGCAGTATTTGTCGTTCTGTGTGCCGTAACCATTTGCGGAGGGCATTCCGTCGGCATGCACCGTTTGTTGATCCATCGTTCCTTCAAAACACCGCTCTGGGTCGAGAGATGCCTTGTGTATTTGGGTGTCCTGGTGGGAATGGCCGGTCCCTATGGCATGATCAGGCTGCATGATTTTCGCGACTGGGGTCAGAGGCAAACCGGCTGTCACGACTTTTTTGCCCACCGCGCCGGATTTTGGAAAGATGCCTGGTGGCAGTTGCACTGTGGGATCGAACTGGACCGCGAACCGAAGTTCGTGATTGAAGACCGGGTGCTTCGTGACGGCTTCTATCGTGTTGTCGAACGCACGTGGATGCTGCAGCAACTGCCCCTTGGCATTGCACTCTATGCGGTTGGTGGCTTGCCGTGGGTGATCTGGGGTATCTGTTGCCGCGTTTCCATCTCCTTGACCGGCCACTGGATCGTTGGCTACTTCGCCCATCAACCCAAGGCCAGCTTGCTTCACATCGAGGGGGCCTGTGTCCAGGGCTACAACCTGCCACGTCTTGGGATAATCACTTTCGGCGAAGCTTTCCACGAGAACCATCACGCTTTTCCGAACTCCGCACGACTCGGGTTTCTGCCAGGGCAGATCGATCCGGGATGGTGGCTCGTAAGGGCGCTCGACACGCTCGGATTGGCCCGCGACGTCAATACACCAGCCACTCTTTCGGCGCGCCGAGGGTTGGTAGTGAAAACGAGCACTCTCTCAATGTTGCCCAAGGATACGCCTGCTTGGTTGGGTAGGCTTGTCCGAGGATAACAGTTCACGCTGGTCGTGAGTGCTGAAGAGAGCTAATCCAGCTCAAGCTCCACGGCCGGCGTTTCCATTGATTTGAAACACGCCTCGACGAGCGCCATCGTCTCGTAGGCGTCCTCCACCGAGGCGTAGAGACTGTTGTCTTCGCCGGCATCGTATCGCTGGACATTGCGCATCGTGCCCATGAAGGCGTCAATGAACCAGCTGCCTTCGAGGGGAATCTGTTGCCAGTCGCCGCCGTTTGGGCAGTACCACAATTCGTCGGGTTCACCGTTC
>JANQOL010000318.1 GCA_028289675.1 Pirellulaceae bacterium | reverse complement strand
GATTTGCCAGAGTCTTTGCGGCTGGCTTGGCTATTGAGCCAATTGCAGTTTGATCTGCCGCGTCACAGTGAGATGGTCAACACTCACCGCTTACCCTGGTTGGCCGGTTTGGCCATGCTCCCACCGGCATTGGTGGCTGCCAATGTGTTGGAATTGGCCAGCTTCAACGTCACACAACTTGAACGGGCATTGGAGGCTTGGCTACCATCTCGACCGCAGACTCCGTTGACCGCCGTAGCGAAAGTCCTGATGAGTTGGTGGGAGACATATCAAGTCGATCAACCGGAGTGGTCCGTAGCCGTGGCCGCGTTGGATCGCATGTTGCCGGACGAAACCCAAAATCTTTGACGGAGCTCAAGTCAACAAATAGGCTGGCTCTTCAACTCCTTCCAAGCTCCGCTTCGTCAGCTTGAAGGGGGCCGACAGTTTTTCCAGTGTCCCCTGACGCTCCAACCATTCACAAGCGGCCTCTAGATGCCAGGGATAGACTTGAGAAAACGCGAAGTAGTCACTAATCTCAGACAGTGGGACCACTCGCTTGTTCTTCTTGAAGTAATCAAGCAGGGGCTTGAGGTGCTTCGAAGCATGTGCTTGTAAATAGTCGTCGATGGCCTCTAACGCCGACGATAGAATTTTCTTGTTCTTGCGCTTGGCCAGTACGTCCAAATACACGGTCTGAAACAGCGAGGGATTCAGTTCCAAAGCCCGATAAATGACGTCTCGCTCCCAGACCTGGCCGTGGCGAATAATCTCCAAATAGGCGATGCTATGCGCGGCTTCGACAATCTCCTGGCCGGCCAACTCAACATCCTGTTTCAACGTTAGTCGGCGAAGCGCTTGGCGGTGCGCGTAGATAGTCCAAGTTGAAAACCTGAGCAACTCCCGTTCTCGGTCTTTAGTTGCCACGTTGTTGGCGTGCTGGAACCAGTTATCGATTGACGCGTCTTGGCTATAGACAATCTTCCGCTCGGCAAAGAAATTACATGAGAAGGCGGTTCGCGACGAACCTTCGACCATCTGCTTGAAACGGCTGCGAGGCATGACCTCGGCAAAAATATTGATCCCGTCCTCAACCAAAATCCGAAAAATGCGCTCATCTTTGCCGTCACTGCGCAGGCGACGGCTGACGCCGTCAGCTTCGATAATCCACACATGCAGCGCCTCGCGGCGCCACATGGTATCTTGCAGCAAGCTGCCCACTTGAACGACGGCCAGAACATAGCGATCTTCCGCAACTCGCTCGACCAGTTGCTGGAGGGCAGCCTCAAATCGAGCGAGTTTGTCGGCGTCGGATTCTGTCACCATTGTCGCGGGCAATCCTGACTAGGCGCTGGCTATTCTGTGACCCACACCCAATGCGAAACAGTCGGCCCGTCTTTGGTGACCGTCGTTGTGGCCGCAACCTTGCCCGCCGATTCAAAGCAATCCCAGATCTGCAACACGTCATTGCCAGTCGGAATCGGACCATTGCCGTTGGCCAGTGGTTCGTCCAGATCCTTGCCAGACTGCACCAGACCAAATTCGATCCATGGCCGGACGGCGGAGACCATTCCGGCCAGATCGGCATAAACGACCGCTGCGGTAGGCGTTTGGGGCGTCATCCATGCTGGCCGCGTTTGCAAGGGACGGGCTTGCAGCATGTCGCGCACTTGACGATCTGAATAACCCAGCAACAGCACGTCATCGCTGATAATCAACTGCGGAGCAAATCCTTCAATGGGCACGCCATCTGAGAGCTCTCTGTAGAAGTAACGCGTGCTGCCATTGATGGACTCCTCTTGCGGCCTGGGAATGGTGTACCCCTCCGGCACGGAGTCTGGATTGTGTTCCCTGACGATGTCGACCACGCGGTCCAACAATTCGTACATGTTCACGCAACCGTCAATAAACAAATCACGGTCGGACACAGTACAAGCGATCGCCATTTCGGGCAGCGGCAGAGCAGTCTCGGCGCGGGGCATGCCCGGACCGAGTTGGTAGGTGGTCCAGTCGGCCGCCATCGAGAACAAACTCTCATTGGCATCCATTGCTGGGCCGATTTTGTCACGCATGATGACATAGGCTTCACGCACCAACGGCCAACCCTCGTCCAAAACCGACAGCGCCTGCTCCCGGTCATCCTCGTCATCTTCGGCCAAACGGATGAAACGCCGGATGTGATTGGGCATTCGCTCCAGCAGATACTCGGCGATTTCTTCGCCTCCTGGATTGGTGCGTTGCTTGAGGCCGAACAAGGCGAGCGGCGCTTCACCAGCGTGCGAAGTAACCGTCAGCGGCGCGGCATTCTGAAACACAACGTTTTCCGACCAATCATACTGATAGCCTTCCTCGCCATCTGCAGTGGCAAACGACCAGGTAAGCGTCGGGCCGAACTCCGGACTTAGTTCCGCGATTTTTTGGTCCAACCACTGTGCGTCCGTCTCGATCTCTGCGCGCCACGTCTCCAGATCGGGCACATTTTCGGCTTCGGACTGAATCGCCATCGAAAACTGGGTGGTCATCCGCTGAAAATAACCGCTCATGTTGGCCTTGAACTGACTGTCGCGCCATCGGGCTGACGCGTAGTTGATCGCTCGCAGGTTACTGGGCGCGGCAGCTTTCAAGACATCAAACGCCTCGTGATCGAGCAACTTGTTCTCACTGTCACCCACTGAGTCAATCACCGACGCCCCCTCACCAAAGGCCATTAGCAGAATGTTTGACTTGACACCTATGGCGAAGGAAAAACTTCTACCTTCGAGCAATCCCATGATTTGCTCAGCCATTTGACGCGGCTCGTCATCCAACTGATCCAGCGGAATCATCGAGGGCTCTAAAGAGATGGACAACGTCTGGCCTTCTTTCAAGTCGGATCGTTTCAATTTT
>JANQOL010000297.1 GCA_028289675.1 Pirellulaceae bacterium | reverse complement strand
CTCAACACGAGACTCGCCTCGCCACACATTGCGGCGCCATAGGCCAGCCAGCCGGCGCTGCGGCCCATTGTTTCGACCACGAAGTACGCGCGGGCCGCTTCGGCGTCGGCGATCAGGTTGCGAATCTCGGCGGCCAGCGTCTCCACTGCAGTGAAGTAGCCGAACGTAAAGTCGATGCCCATGTAGTCGTTGTCGATCGTCTTGGGCAGGTGCACGACCGGCATTTTCTTCGCATCGCTGGGCAACGTGTCCTGGTACAGCTTCATTTTGTTGGCGGTCTTCAACGTATCGTCGCCACCGATGGAAATGAGCGCGTCGACATCCAACGAACGCAGCGCCTGATAGACACGCTGCAGAGGCGCCGAGCGTTCCGGATCGGTTAGATGCTCCGGCGAAGACACGTTCTTCCCTGGATTCGAGCGTGCGGTGCCGATCATGATGCCTTGAGACGTTCGGCGATGCGACAAGTCATCGTGGGTGATCTTGAGGTAATGCTGACCCTCTACTAACGGCTCAGAGCCATCAAAGTCGATGAGATTCGAGTATCCATGCTTGATACCCAAGACCTCAATATCCGCGTTGAGAAACGCAAAAGCGGCAGTGCCGATCACAGCGTTCGCTCCTGGAGCGGGCCCGCCGGCGAACAACATGGCTACCTTCTTGATGTCTGACATTGGATTTCCTATTGGCGGATGCAAGAAACGTATCTAAGCGGAGTTGGGGATGGTTGGCAAAATCCACAACTCGATCGATGGGACAGGGGCATTTGCTGATTCTTTGGGCTACCCACCGCTCATTGTCCAGGAGTTACCTAGCCAGCTTGCGTCAGGAGTTCCCGCTCAACCCACTTGGTGTCTACCCGACCGGACACGAATGCGGGATCGCGCAAGACACGAATCTGAAACGACGCCGTGGTTGAAATCCCTTCGACATTCAACTCTTCCAGCCCGCGGATCATGCACGCGATCGCTTCCTCACGAGTTGGCTTGTAGACGATCAGTTTTCCGATCATCGAATCGTAAAATGGCGGCACCGTGTAACCAGCATGGACGTGCGAATCAAAGCGAACTCCCAATCCACCGGGGATGAAGATGCCGCCGATGTGTCCCGGACACGGTTGGAAGTTCTTATCGGGATCCTCCGCATTGATGCGGCACTCCATGGCCGCGCCCTGCAGTCGGATATCTTGTTGCTGAAACGGCAGCGGCTCACCAGCGGCCACTCGAATCTGCGCTTGGATCAGATCGATGCCCGTCACCATCTCCGTGACTGGGTGCTCGACTTGGATGCGAGCGTTGACTTCAATGAAGTAGAAGTTGTCGTTCTGATCGACGATGAACTCAACGGTGCCCGCGTTGTGGTAGTCGGCTTGCCGCACCATGCGGACGGCGGCCTCACAGATCGCGGTCCGCGTGGTCTCCGACAATAGTGGAGATGGGCTTTCCTCAATCAGCTTTTGATGGCGCCGCTGGACCGAGCAATCGCGCTCGTACAAATGGCAGACATTCCCGTGGTGATCGGAGATGACTTGCACTTCAACGTGCCGCGGGCGATCGATGAACTTTTCCAAGTAGACTCCATCATTGCCAAAGGCAGCTTTGGCCTCGACTTGAGCTTGCTGCAGGGCCGTGCGCAGTGACTGTTCGTTGTCAGCCACCCGCATTCCTTTGCCGCCACCTCCGGCCGTCGCCTTGATCAGCACTGGAAAACCGATGCTCTTGGCGGTTTCCACGGCGTGCTCTTCGTCGGTCAGCAGGCCGTCGCTGCCAGGCACGACAGGCACGTCCGCGGCCAGTGCTACGGCTCGGGCCGTGTTCTTGTCCCCCAACTGCTCCATGGCGCCCGGTGTGGGGCCAATAAAGTCGAACTCGTTGCTGCGGCAGACTTCATTGAAGTGCGCGTTTTCGGCCAGGAATCCGTAGCCAGGGTGAATCGCTTCGGCACCACTGACTTCCGCGGCGCTGATGATCTGTTCGATGCGGAGATAGCTGTCGACCGACTTGGGCGGACCAATGCAGTAGGCGTGATCAGCGTAGCGAACGTGCGCAGAATCGCGGTCCGCTTGACTAAATACCGCCACGGATTCGATACCCATCTCACGACAGGCGCGGATAATACGGAGCGCGATTTCGCCTCGATTGGCGATTAGAATTCGGTTGTACATACGGATAGAGGTTATCCGCGCGTATCTACCTTGAACAGGGGACGCCCAAAGTCCACCGCATCTTCGTTTTGGGCCATGACGGCCACGATAGTACCGCTAATTTCCGCCGGGATTTCGTTGAACACTTTCATGGCTTCGACGATGCAGACGGTGGTATCTGCAGAGATCTTGGAGCCGACTTTGACGAAGTCTTCTGCCTGCGGGTTGGCCTTGCTGTAGAACGTACCCACCATGGGAGCCTTGATGACATGGATGTGGGGTCCATCCTCGGCTTCTTCCGCCGACGGCGCACTGGGCGTGGGCGGGGCTGCGGCAATGGGTGCAACCGGTTGTGCCACGACGGGTTGTGCCGAGCCGCGTACCAATCGGATCTGCTGATCGCTCTGCTTGAGATCAACTTCGCTGATACCACGTTCTTCCATGAGATCGATCAGCTTGCGGATGCGATCGATGCTAAATACGTCACCTTTGCCCGCCGAGCCGCTGGAAGCCTTAGCCATCGTTGTTCCTATTCAAAGGGCATGTGTCCGTGCGACTCGCACTAACCGTCGATCAGCTTGACGCGATTTTCGTCCAGGCTGCGCGGCAAGTCACTTAGTACACGAGCTCCATCGCGGGTGACCAGGACATCGTCTTCGATGCGAATGCCACCAATGCCGGGATGGTACACTCCGGGTTCCACGGTGACCACCATGCCTTCACGGAGCGTCTCGTCGCTGGACTTGCTCAAACGCGGCAGCTCGTGGATGTCCAGTCCAATGCCGTGCCCCAAGCCGTGGGTAAACCGCTTGCCGAGACGAGCGTCGGAAATCACTTGGCGAGCAACCCGATCAACTTCGCTAGCCGCAACACCGGGGCGAATGGCCGCGATTGCCGCAGTCTGCGCAGCCAACACCGTCTCATAAGCCCTGGCAATTTTGGCGGGGATTTTACTGGTCACTAGTACACGCGTCAAGTCGCTACGGTAGCCGTGAAACGTGGCGCCCCAGTCGACGAGCAAGAAGCCATGTGCTCCGCTGACTTGGTTCGATGGCTGAGCGTGAGGTAGGGCCGATTGCGGTCCGGCGGCGACGATTGGGGCAAAGCTACAGCCTTCCCCTCCCAACCCGCGAATGATTCGTTCCAGTTCGTGAGCCAGCTGCAACTCGGTTTCGCGGCCCGTCCACTGGGCCCGTAGACCAAGCATCGCGCGCTGTGCGATTTCGACGGCCCGCCGCAGCAACTCGATTTCGCCCACGTCCTTGATGGCCCGCAACTGCTCTACCTCGGAATTGCCGCGCACGAATTCCATCAGTCCCAAGCCATCTGACAATACATCATGCACCGCCAGGCTCAGCGAATTGGGTTCGATCAACAGGCGACCGTAGTCGCGGGCGCGGATCTGTTCCACCGTAAAATCCGCCAGCATGGCGCTTGGCTGGCGGATGGCTGCCGACAACCCCGGGCACTGCTGTTCGATCTGTTCCTCGTAGCGAGGATCGCTCAGTAGTGTTGCTTGACCGTTGACGTCCAGCAGCAAATAGGTGCTATCTCCAGTGAAGCCCGTCAAGTAGCGCACGTTGGTTTCATTGGTGACCAACATCGCATCGCTGCCGCCGCGCAGCCGCGCTGCCAGCTTTTGCCGACGCTGCGCATGCGGTGTCGAGTTCAAAGATTTGGCCGGCGTTTTCCGCAAATGTTTGCTAGATCTTGGCACAACTGGGCATTCTTACTGTTGGTGTAACCTGGTGTTCATGAGCTATGCCATCAATTCTTCGATGTCGCAGGCCATGTGTTCGTACAACTCGCACTAACCCAAGCATTGCATTTAGCCGCAGTACGATAGCTCGCGGCCAACGCAAAACGTGGAGTGAACCAGGCGCTATCGCGTGGCGGCCGAGCTGCCAGAGTCATTCTTGCATATTGCCTGAACATGAGTGTCGTCTGTACTTACGCGGTAATTCTTAACCAGCGTGCAACATCCGCACACTAGCTGCCTATCGAAAGCACTTACTTACCCTAGCCGCGTTGCGAACGATCTCCATCCTCAGCTCCGCAATCAATCGTTCCTCGCGCTTTAAGTGCCAATCCGCATGAGAATCCGCCTCGGCTGCCTTCGCATGTTCGGCGGAGTGCTTCAGTGCGTGTTCCAGCGCTTCGAGTTTCTTTCGCATCAAATAGGTTTGCATTTGTTGGTAAGGTCGTAGCTCGAATCTTCGGATCGCATAGCCAACTTCCAGCTTTCTCGACCAGCCCTCCAAGACGGGTATCCAGCGCAGTGACCGCTCATAATCGTGGCTAGTCACGCCACTAAGCACTTCGGTTCGGGCGATGCGCATTTCCTCCAGGCATTCGCCAGGTGACGGGTAAAACGCATAGCACCCAACGACGCTGAGCGCAACCAGGCTCGCCAAGCAGGTCAAGCCCACCGTGCGCGAAGACACAATGCGATGCATGCCTTTGTGTTCAGCGTTCGTTAAGTCGGTCGCATCTTCGCGACTCAGGAATCGCTCCACCTTGGTTCCCAAAGCAAACTTCAGAACTAGACCGGCGAGAACCAGCAGCAACAACACGCCACCCCCGATCCACTCGAACAGCCCCACCTGCTTTGCTGCGATCAGCCGAACTTTGCGGATCGCAACCCCGGTGTCCGCGGGCAGTGGATTGGTGTAAATGTCGAAGGCATGCGTATGACCGGCAGGTTGAATACCTGGCGGGATCAGAGGGCGTTCGACCACATAGGCAACAACTAGCACACAAGTCAGCAGAATCGTTAACCAAATCAACGCGGAGCGCCAACCAAAATTGGCTGCGACCCAGTAAATCGTGGCCAAGTTAACGCCGGTGCCCAGCAATAACAGTGTAAACGCGGCGCCTGGTGAGTCGCCGTGGTCAAACATCATGCCCAACTGACTCATGGTCAGCATAGGCGTGGCGTAGATAAACAGAGACAAGGCAGTCATCTTCAAGGGCGCTAGTGGATCAAGCTGTTCGACTTGGCCCTGCAACGATCCATTCGGCAATACAGCACCCAACAACATCAGTCCCAATAGTGCGATCAAGACATAGCCACCCGTCGAACCAACTAACTCGCGACCGATGAAAATACAGCAGGCTGCCAATCGCCGGAGCCCGATCACCGTCTCTTGTTTAGGAGCTTGCTGGGCAACCTGTTTCGCAAGTCGGTCCCAAACGAGCCCCAACATGGAGACGATAAACAGCGATCCCAGTGCAAAACCGATGATGACCAGGGGCCGGGACAGTGTCAGACCGTAGAGCAGGGACAGTGGATTGAACAGCGGTGCTGCCAGAGCGAAGGCCGTAATCGCACCCGGCCGAATGCCTTGACGGTGCATCTCACGAATGACGGGAATCACGCCAATACTGCAGACGGGCAACAGCATGCCCACCGCCCAAGATTGCGGTAACGACCACAGCGATTCGCCGCCAAACAGTTTCTTCGTGCCTTCAGTCCGCAGATAGTAGCGAAACAGCGAGGCAATGAAGAGTCCGACAATCAGCGTGGGCGCCGCGGCGAGCAAGCCCTGAACCAGTCGAATCAGACCGCCAATCAACATCGTGTCCATAAGAGTCTGCAGTTCGACGATGGGGAACGCTAGGATTCCAAGCGGGAAGTGGGTTCGGCGACCGTCGCGTCATCGTCCGCTGGCGGCGATTCCTCGCGTTCAGAATCCTCGGGCTCTGATTCATTAGGGACTGACTCGTCATCGTCGGCTTGTCCAGCGTCAGACTCATCAGCGTCCGAATCGTCAGAGCCAAATCGAACCGACCTGGCTTTCAAAGCAACAACTTGCACGTGAGCGTCAGTCAACAACTGAACTAGCTTATCAAAGTCGCTGGAGAACGTGGTTGGATCGACGTCCCCCGGCTGCATGTGCTTGCGAATCGCCTCACTGAGCTCAAAAATCGGAATCCACTTCTCTTCGCTCAAGTCGGTATCGGCGGCGACTTCCGGGGACCATTCGACCAGATCTTGCAACTCGTGGATGGTCTCCATCCGCTCCTCGTCAGCCAGCGAAGGTTCGGAAGCATGCAGGGATTCGACGCGCTGCAGAATGAAGGTTGCGGCCTCAGCCAGATCGTCGGGCCAGTGACGTGGCTCGCTGTGCGTATGTTCGTGGTTGGTCTCTTTTTCGGCCTCACAACCGACAATTAGCATTGCCAACGACAACCACAGAATGTGGCTCCAGATTCTTGCAGCACCTACCATAAAGAGCATTCTGACTTTGGGTCTAATGGTCTCCCAACTGCAGCCGACAATCCTGGATCGTACTCACTCTACATCCGTTTGACTGGCGCTAAAAACCGGGCACATCAACAGCCTGGAGAATCGACTCGATAATTGGATCCACGTTCTGGCTCCGCACTCCCAATCGCACACTTAAGACTGGGCCCGCCACCTCCTGGATATCGTCAGGCGTCACGAAGTCGCGACCTTGCAACAGCGCCCACGACTTGGCAACTTGCTGCCAAATCAACATGCCACGCGGGCTGACCCCCAGTACAACTTTCTCATGGACGCGGGATTCTTCACAGAGGGCTACCAGGTATTCTTGGACTTCTTTGGAAACATGGATGTTGTCGACCGACTGCTGTAGGCTCAAAAAATCGTCGCTGGTCAATGGCTGGGCCTGCGATGGATCGGCTGATGGACGGCGTTTTTGATTGAGAATCTCCAACTGCGCATCGCGATTCGGATAACCGATTTCCAAGCGCATGGCGAAACGGTCCAACTGCGCTTCGGGCAGCGGATAAGCGCCATGGCTGTCGATTGGGTTCTGAGTTGCAATGACGAAAAATGCGGGCGAGAGTTCCTTGGCATCACCATCGATCGTGACTTGGCGTTCCGCCATAGCTTCGAACAACGCGCTTTGGGTGCGGGGCGTCGTCCGGTTGATTTCGTCCGCCAACAGAATATCGGCGAACACTGGGCCGGCGTGAAATTCGAACTCGCGAGATTTCTGGTTGAACAAGTTGAAACCCGTCACGTCAGCCGGCAACAAATCCGGCGTACATTGGATCCTGGCGAACTTGGCACCAAAGCACTCGGCAATCGCTTTGGCTAGCGTCGTCTTTCCCAACCCGGGAAGGTCGTCCAGTAGCAAGTGCCCTCCAGCCAACAGGCAAGCGATCACCAATTCAATCCGGTCGCGTTTGCCAAGCAGGACTTCGTTGAGTCGCGATCTGAGCACCTCCACAGCTTGCGAACTGGCCATTTGAGTTGGCGATTGAGAGTTTTCAGCAGCGCTAGTCATGGTTATCAGTTTCTTGATTTCGTGGCCGTAGGCCGACGTGATTTTCGTGCTCGTTTTCGTTTTGTTTCGCTCTTAAGCGACTCTTGGGCGACTTAATTCGGTGAATCTGCGCCAGTATGGAATGCGTTAGCGATCGTTGCGAGGATGTTAACTTGACAGCATCGCCGTAGCGGACGCAATCGGCGACATCCAAGAACTCCAGCACCAACGCTTGACCAGCGGGCTCCAGTCCCCAGACGCCGTCACAAAACCGCTTGCGGTGCGTCGTTGAAGCAGGGCGAGGATGGCCGATCAAGAGCCACCGTATGTCCAGCATCCAACATAGCCAGGCCAATCGGCTGCGATCAGGAAGCCACCTCAGCAGGGGCGACAATACGCGGCACAGGCTGGCAAACAAGAATGACCGCAATAGATAGCAGCTCCAGATGCAAATAATTGATACCAGCGTGCCCAGTGTCAGTGCTTTCCAGTTCTTCTGAGCCAAGTACAGCCAGCCGGCGCGCCATCTGGGTTTGCGAAAACCGGGCGTCGGCTCCAGAGGAATCCAGTAGTCGTGGCCAGCATTAATCTCGACCCATACATGGGCGTCTTCCGACAGAATTGCCGTCGATTTTTCGCGAGCCGAGTAATGCTCAGGGGCCACGTAGAATCCCATCACCAGTCGCGTCTGATAGCCCAAGTGGTCCAGCATGAGCGCCGCGGCCGTTGCGAACAGGTAACTTGGGCCGCGTTTATCCTCGAGAAACCTCTCCAAACTGGCGCCTTCACCGTCTGTCGCCGCTCGTTGGAAATCAAAATCGCGGCGCACACCATTGATGACGTTTTCGACCTGTTGCAGGCCTCGTTCCGCCGATCCCGAATACTGGTGCGCCAGCTTGGCCAGCTCCGATTGGCAAGATTCCTGGGTGGGCCGATGAAAAGTGCCCGGCGCACAGTTCCGCAGCAGGCCTTCCAGCCGTTCTTGATCGACGCGACTGTTTACGAATCGAACCACGGTATAGTCCGGAATGTGCGTTCGATTCGGCATAATCAAGCAATCGTCTTGGCCGTAGGCAAAGAAATCCGGCAACGTGATTTGGTCGATACTCCACAGCTGGGTACCCATCCGACTGGGGATTTCAAAGGACCGGAAGCGAGTGAACTTGACGGCTTCCGGAAGCGCGCCGACAAACGGACTGATCGAATTCTGGATGGACTTAGACGGTCGGAACCAAGTGCGTTCTTCGATGACAATCGACCTCAACTCGACGGGCTCGGGGGCTTCGTCGCCATCGACCGAACGCAGCCACCGCGTTCCGTCGAAGTGTGAGTATCGTTGGGCTGCCAAGCGAACACCTGCTGCGCCTTCCCAGAACATCAGCGAATCCGAGTACAGGTCCTCTGGCGGGTCCTTTTTCCTGGGTGGGTCACGCTCGATCGAGAACTCGTTCCCGCCTGCCGAACGATTGGTCTCCGCAAACTGGCCTTCGTTGGACTCCACATCGTCCGGGTTCAGTGCCTGGGCGCGCTCGACGCGATTTTTCGTCTTCGGTTCGCCGAACTCGTCCGAAAACACGTCAAACAAACTGGTCTTTTCCGAATCCAGAAAGAAGTCCGTTTCCACCGCGCCAAAGGAGGCCGCATGCTTGCGGGCCGCAACGAGTGCGTCTCCGTCACCAACGCCTGACCTGGCCGCCATGTCTTTCCCTGAAGTACCACCACTCGTCGGCATCAATTCCGTGCTTAGCTTGCGTAACACCGGAATGCGATCCCAGGCCGCGCCGGTGGCCGCCATGACCAGCGCCAGCGCCAAAAACAAATACGACCACTTGGCTTGCGGAGACGTCTTGACTTGACTGGCCGCCAGACATTGAACCGTGGACCAATGATTGTTGAGCAGCCACCAGAGACAGAATGCAATCCAGACGTAGACGAAATAGACGGCGTTCGAGTTGTCCGAGATAAAGGTCGCGAACAGCACCAAGAACCCGCTGGTCACTACCGACAGACTCAGCGTTCGCAATTGGTTGGCGGCCCAAGCTAGGACGACGGCGCCCCAACCCAGGCTGCCCAACATCAGAATTTCCGAACCGTTGCCGCGCCCCGAAGCCCTGAAGACCCAATCCAGCAGCCAGGGAAAGACGACGCACAGTGCTACCAGTGCAAATCCAAGCGTTGTCGTCTTCGCGTCACGTTTATCCGTCTGTTTCAATCGCGAGGTCTTCGCATCATCCGCCGGGCGAAAGCAGCGGCAGATCGCAAACACAAATAGCACGCCAAGCAGCAGTTCGCCGACGACGATGAGCACCGTGTCATACCGCAAGCGCACGCCGTAGTAAGCGGACATGGCGATGGCGGACAGTAGCATCACGCCCGACCTGCGCCGCGAAAGTTCAGCTTCTGCATCCATGGCAGCCGGCAGGTTGGCTCCTCGCGAAACTTTGGCGGCTCTGGCAATACTCCGCACGTTTGAACGCGCGATGGGATTGGCCGCGATCGGCATTGGTGGCTGATCAGGCTGCGGCGTAATCACGACTCGCCTCCTGAAGAATGCTTTCCAGTTGAAGGTCAATGCCCTGGTCCAGGTCGATGCGATGGCTGGATGGAGCTGACGTAGGAGCTTGTGAACCATCGCCCAGCTGGACTTCCAAGGCCACAAATCGTTCGTTCGAGCTCAATGAGTCCGCTTCGGTCACCCCAATCGCAAATCCTCGCCCTGTTAAAGATCGCCGCCCGGTCAATGATCGCGGGCCTGGCAATGATCGCTGTTCGGTCAAAGATCGCCGTTCGATGGACACTGCCGACGAATCTGGATTGCTAGGGTGTTCCGGTGAATCTAACGGCAGCATTGCCAGTTGGTCCCAGGCGTTGGCTGCCGCGGCTTGGCCCGCCGGCAGCCGAATCCGTTCGCCGTCGATCCACAGTTCAAATGGAATATGGCGGGCACTGAGCAAGTCGACCAGCGTCGCCGCAATCCGCACGCGCCAAGCCAAATTCTCTCGCGCATCAACGGCACTGCCCGCGCATCGAACGGTGGATAGCTGAATTTTGAGCGGGCTTTTTTGTGGCCCGCCACGTTCACAAACGACTAGTTCGTCCAGCCGCGCCGATTGCGACCAGTGAATGCTGCGCAAGGAATCGCCACGTTGAAACTCGCGCACGCCCATGAAATCACCGTGGTGCGTCGGCCGATTGCCTTCGCCGACATCAGCCAGCTGCGTACCCGAAAACTCGCATTCGGAAACAAGAGCTAGCATCCGTGGCCGCACCAACACACTTTGGATGGACTGGATGGGCCGTCTGGCGGTGTAGATACCGAAGGGGAATCCGCAGGCGATGAGGGGCTGTCCATTAGGATAACGTCCGCGATACCGAGGCTGGATGGGTAGGCGATATTCGGCCGAGCTCAGCGCGGGGACACGCGCCAATCCACTGTCGAAGTTTCGCGTGTCCGCGTCCGCGCCATCCGCCGTCGGTATTTGAAAGTACTTTTCAATCACCAACCCCAGCACGGGCACGGGCAGCGGATTGCGGACTTCGAGCAACAAGTAAGTTTCCTCGTCTTCGTAGAGTTCCTCGCTCGCGCATCGGATGCGACAGCCCAACAGCCGAGTGGCCACCCATGGGAACCCTAATCCAAGAATTAGCACAGCCATCAAGCCGGCGGCGATGGACCAACCAATCGGGCTGAGAAATGCCCCAACCAACATGCTGCTGAGCAGTGCCAAAACAAACCAGCCCACCGGCTCCTTGAGCCAATAGACGTACACGTTCGCCCACGGGCAGAAGTCCGTGGTGAAGAAACTAGTGACGGCCTGAAGTTTTGGTTTCTTAGATTTCATAGACCGACTCAATAACCACAGCGGCAAATCGCCAAGCATACCGCGATGGAACTGGTCGCTGCTCCATCGCCATACGACGAGCCAGGAGCAAACAGATTCTGGTGCAGGAGTTTCGCAAAGGCTCCAAACTGCCCCGCTGATTGCCCA
>JANQOL010000294.1 GCA_028289675.1 Pirellulaceae bacterium | reverse complement strand
CAGTTCCTCGATCATGTCGCAGATCAGATCCAACAGCGGTTTGCCTTCGGCGGAAACCAAGACGGAATTGGTCAAAGGTTCTGGCCCCAGAGAGAGCTTGCCCTTGAAGCCGCCAAAGCTGAGTCCTCCGCCGGCGGACACACCCTGGCCTCCGCCGTTGCGTTTGTTTTCGCCGTCGCCACCCCCTTCGCCTTGATTTTGCTGGAAGGTCTTGTCGTTGGCGCTCAGCAAGTCGCGGTAGGCTTCCTTCAAAGCGTTAACAATACTCTCCGCGCGGGAGTAGCGAATGCGGACCAAGCGGGTGTAGCGTACGCCGGTTTCGTCGATGGGTTCGGGGACATCCCACAGTTCAATCAGATCTTTGATGGTCTGCCGATCCAAGTCGTCGGCGCCTTGCACGACAATCGAATTGGTATCGTTGTCGGAAATGAACCTCAGCGGAGGCCGATCACCCAGCTGGCGACCTTTGTCATCATCATTGTTGCCGCCAAAACCGTCAAAAAAAATCGAGTAGAAGCGAGGTCGATCGTCGTCTTCGTTCTTGTCGAAATACTCTTTCAAGTTCAGGGCCACCCAGCTGGCTCGCGCGTGCTTGACCTTAAAAATGTCATACGGCCGTCTAGGTGGTCGATTGACTTGCATGATTTCTTCCAGACGGTCCAAGGCTTCGACGTCATCCGATTGAATGACGAGATTACCGGCTTCGTCCACAAAAATTTTGACGGGAGGCACGGAGCCGGACTCTGTTGGATCCGCGCCATCAGCGGGTGCGGCTTGCGGCGACGCGTCGTCGGTCGGTGTCGCTTGCGTCCAGACCAGACGATTTTGAACGGACGGCGTCGCAGAGCGAGTGATCTTGTCCTTGGCCGTATCGACCTCGGGCGCGGCGTCGGGATTGTCGTCAGCTTCGGAGCTGTCCTCTGTATCACCGTCGTCCGGGTCTTGAGCTGCTTCAGCTTCAGGCTCGTCTTCCGGTTCGAACTCGGCCGCATCGGGGATGATCAGCGGGTTGGGAGACGCCTTCTCCCACTGTTCCTTGAGCCGTTGCAAATACTCGTAGGTTTCGGGTCGTCGTGAGGCATCGATGATGCGCATGGTGGTTCGCTGTCCGCCCTCTGGTGGAATCTCGCCCAGCTTGACTAGCAGGTTTTCGACTTCCTCCATCTCGATGTCGTTGACCCACAGCAGCAGTTGATTGTCTTGGATGTTGGCTCCCACGCGCATCTTGTCCTTGCTCTTCTTGCTAGAGCTGCGGGATCCATAGTAGTCGTAGAAGCCGTAGTAGCGGTTGCGGTTGCGGCTGTTGTCATCCTCCTCTTCGTCCAGGCCCATCAAGACCTTAATGGTGCCGGCCACGGATTCGGCATCTTGCCGCCGGAGTTGCACCACTTGAAACGAACGTTCCGATCCATCCAAGCGTTCAATGACGGAACTGATCAGATACTGATCCGCGATGGACGCGTAAGCGATAATCGCGTTGTTGTTTTCGTCGACCTGCAGTCTGGTCGCGGGCTCCAAGACGTCCATGGAATTCAGCGTGGCTACCAGTTCCGAGGGCCCCAGTGAAGCGAGGCGGAATACCTTCATGCGGGTATTCAAACGCTGGTAGTCGGTGGAGGTTGCATTCTGAACGTCCACGCGGTTGATGAACGAGGCAATGATAGCCATTTTGTTGGGCGGCGCGTGGACGATCACGCTGTTGCTGCGTTCGTTGGCTACCAAGTACACCTGGTCTGGACGTTTGCGGGTTGCCGCGCCTCCGCCACCTCCGCTTTTGGCCGCGTTGCGAGCCGCCTGCTGCAACTGCTGCTGCATCTGCTGCATTTGCTGTTGAATCATGCGGGCCGAACTGGAGGACATCGGGCCACCGCCTCCGGAAGAATTTTGGATGCCCAGGAACGTCTCGAGCTGTTGCTTGACGGATGCCGCCCGCGCGTGCTTCAGTGGAAACTCGCGGGCCAGGTTTTCCATGGCGATGGCCGACTGTTCTTGTTCCAAAATGTCATTGATGTCACGCAGATTGGAGGCGGCATCCATGGCTTCCAACCGGTTGGTGGACTGCAATGGAGTTAACTTGCCGTTCTTACTGATCATTGACGCGAACTCGGAATGGACTTCCTCGGCCAACAACCAACTCAGCGAAAACGAAGTCCGGACATAGCGGTGAGGCGGCAACGCGGACAGCTCGTCCGGCCGTACTCGCGGAACCAGCGACGGATTCAGGCCCTCCGTTTTGACGATTGTCAGCGTGTCTTCTTCTTGCAACATGGTGAAGCCGCGCATCAGCAACGCACGGTTGATCATGTCGCCTGTCTCTTCCAACGAATACGGTCGCTGGGTGGCCAAGTTGATGTAGTCGCCAGGCAGTTCCTGCCAGTCCAACGACAGATTGCAGATGTCCGCGTACCAGCGCAGCACATCGGGCCATGGCTGATTGCGAAACTGAAACTGGACTAAACCGTCTTCATCCAGTGGGACCTTCAGTTCATCAGGATCCGGCGCCTCGGGTGGTTTCGCGGAACGCTTGATGTTCTCTAGCGGTCCATCTTTCTTGTCATCCTTTTGATCGTCTTTCTTTTCGTCTTTGTCCTTGCCTTCTGCTTCCTTCTTGTCCTTGGCTCCAGGGTTGGGCGGTGGACCACCGGGTCGGCCTGCCGCCCGCTGTTGCATCATGGCCTGGATAGCGGCCGGATCGGCGCCGGCGGGAATTGTGACCGTCTTCCCGTCGGGAGTCTGGATGACTTGCTGTGCCGCCGCGCGCCTGGCGACGGCGCCGAAGCAAACGGCCAACAAGCAAACGCTACAAAAACCGGGGAGCCAACAGAGACGATTCATGAAACATCCACTCAAGAAACAAGCTGCAGGGCCAGGCAATTCACTGCCCAATCTAGTTGGGCATCCCAGTTCTCCGGGGACCATTCGTTGGTGTCTCGCTCCGGCATAAGCCGGAGGTGATATCCAGTTCTATCCAGTTTCGCGGTTGGCGTCGGTTAGACGGCTGGAGCATCCTTGCATTTCACGTAAGCTGTTCGCTGTCCTGAGGGAGCGAACGGTTGCGCAGACCGACGTTCTTTCAAGCAAGTCCCCATTATTGGCTGATTCTCCTCTGAAAGCCAACAAAAGCACTTGGATTCTGGCAACAAAAAACTGTTCATCGGGGCTGACGAAGCCGGATACGGGCCCAATTTGGGACCCCTGTTGATCGCGGCCTCCGCGTGGACCGCGCCCGCCCATTTTTCCGAATCCGATTTTTCCCAGGCACTTAACGAAACATTTTTCGGTTCTGCGTGGATCCAGGGCTGCCAGCACATCCCTCTGGGGGACTCCAAGAAACTCTATCGTCCCGGCGGTGGATTGACCTCATTGGAATTGGGGTTGCTCGCCACCATGTCGGCACTCGATCGCGGATCCGCGTCGGGTTCACCACGCCAGTTCTCAAATCTGGACGCGTTCATCGCCGGCCACACGCGTCGGCTGGACCCGTCGGCACCCGAGTTGCCTTGGTACTTGGACCTCGATCAACAGCCGATGCCTCAAGACGATAATCCCGATTTTCCGAACTCGACAACTCACCGTGCGGAAATCAATCGTCTCGGCCAGTTGGCTCTCGCCGCGCTGGAGAAGCGGAGTTTGGCTCTCGTCGATGTGCAAGCCATTCTCATCGACGAACCCGCGTTCAATGCTCACGTGCAACGTCTGGGCTCCAAAGGTCAGCTGTTATCTGAGCAGACACTTGGGCTAGTGGCGGATTTGCTATCGCAATCTTCCGGTCCGGCGGAGGTCTATTGCGACAGGCAGGGTGGCCGCAAGAATTACATGCCCATACTCACTCATGTTCTGCCCGACGAGTGGTTTCAAGCCACTTTGGAATCTCCCCAACGCAGCTCGTATAGATGCACCGGAGAGCGGGACTTGCAGATTCACTTCTCAGTAGGCGGAGATCAGTTCGCGCCGACCGCGCTCGCATCCATGCTGGCCAAGTATATTCGCGAGCGGCTAATGCACCGACTGAATGCATTTTGGGCGCAGCACGTGAGCGATCTAAAGCCAACGGCCGGCTACCCGACGGACGCTGCCCGCTTTCGCAAACACATCACTGCTGCCGCTGAGCGGTTGCAGTTACCTCCAGAACGATGGTGGCGATGCCGGTAGTGCCAGCCGCTTTAGATCTTGCGCCAGAAAGCGGGCACGAATAGCACCAGGATGCTGAACATTTCCAGCCGGCCCAGCATCATCAAGAAAACGAACAACAACTTACTCCACGGTGCAAAGTCGGCGTAGTTTTCAGTGGGACCGATGACTCCATAGCCGGGTCCGATGTTATGCAAGGTGGCCGCAATGGCGCTAGCGCAATCAATCAGTTTTTGATCGAGCAGGTCACCGGCGGCGACGGCTCGTGAAGTTGACAACCACTGGCGGTCGGGTTCAATCGTGATCAACACCAACCAGCTGCACGCGAAAATCGCGGCCACCAGTCCGAAGTACACCAGGATGTGTTTTCGCAAACTGCTGTCGTCGATGGTCAGGTTGCCCAAGCGCAGCGGACGGACAACGCGCGGATGGTACGATAGCTCCAGTTCCAGACGCAAAATTTTCGCCAGCAGTACATGGCGGATGACCTTCATGCCGCCTCCGGTGCTGCCGGCGCACCCGCCGACGAACATCAGCAAGATCAGGACGCCACGTCCAAAGTTATTCCACTGGTCGTAGTTGTGCGTGCCGTAGCCGGTGGTCGTCATGATGGACACCACTTGGAATAGCGAATCTCGGACTGCCGATGACACATCCGGGAAATCCTGACTCCACCACCCAAAACCAAACACACCGGCGCTGACCAGCAACAAGATGGCGATGTAAACACGCCATTCTGGATCATTCCACATGCGGTCTGGTTTTCCGATGGACACAAACAACAGCAGCGCGAAGTTCGTGCCAGCCAAGATCATGAATACGATCGTGATGTACTCGATCAGACTACTTTCAAAGTGGCCCAAGCTGGCGTTGTAAGTGCTAAAACCTCCGGTGGCCAACGTTCCAAACGCGTGGCACAGTGCGTCAAACAATGACATGCCACAGAGCCAATAAAGAATGGCCAGGATCAAATTGAGCAAGATGTAGATCGATGCAAACACGCTCGCCGTTTTTTGCATGCGGCTGAACTGAGAGTCTTTAGTAGGTCCCGTGATCTCGGCGCGCATCATGGCCTTGCCACCGGCTCCCTGGCCCAAGATGGCCACCAAGAGCACCACGATGCCCAGTCCTCCTAGAAAGTGGGTGCTGCTACGCCAAAACAAGATGCAATGAGGCACCAATTGCGGATCTTCCAGGTCCGTTAGGATGGTCGCGCCCGTGGTGCTAAAGCCGGACTGCGATTCGAACAATGCATCCACGATGGAAATCGGTACGTTCGGAGCGCTGTGAGTGCCACTGAGCAAGTAAGGCAGTGCACCCAGGATGGTGGCGAGCACCCAAGACAAACCGACGGTTGCCATGGCTTCTTTGCGAAACAATTGCTGTCCCTTGGCCTCGCGACCGGCCAGATACAAAGCTCCACCGACGGTGGCCGCAATGAGACTGCTTCCCAACAAAGCTAAGAAACCCTGCCATTCAAAGGTGGGCCCGACGGGTAGATCCAAGTGTTTGCGCCAGCCCAAGCTTGGGTGCGCCCAAGGCAACGAAAAGAGCATCGCAATGGAGAACAGCAGGCAGATGATGCCCAGCGTGCGGCTTAACAAACGGAAGTTCATACGCGTCTAGTGCAAGTTGCACACCTTACGGCCTGTTCCGCCAAGGCGCCGCGCGATGCCATCTGCGCAGTTCGCCAAAGCCGGTCTAAGCCAAAAGTGAACTGTGAAGTGCTACTTAGTTGCTGGAGTTGAAGACGGCTGCGACATGGTCCAATTGCTTTTGCGGCGCCAGTACAAGTGCCGTGTTACCCGCTTGCAGACAATCGCCGGCCGACGGGACCCGCACGAAGTCTTCTTGCAGAACGGCGGCTACCAGCACGCCCTCAGGCAGATTCAATTGCGCCAATGACGATTGCGTTACCGGCGAATGAGCGGCTACTTCCAACTCCAACACGTATACGTCGCTGTCGGGCAATTGCAACTGACTCAGCACCGGGCCAGCAGTCAACAATCCCAGGATTTGCCGCGCCATCGCGTCCCGTTCGCTGACCGCGATGTCGATACCTAACCGGCTGACAATTCCGGCATAGTCCGGCCGGCCCACGATGGCCATGATTTGCTTGGCTCCCAGCTCTTTGGCTTCCAGTCCAGCCATGATGTTGTTTTCGTCGTGGCCAGTGCAGGCCACAAAGTAATCGCAACCTCCCACCCGTTCTTCTTCCAGCGTCATTTTGCGAGTTGCATCGGCACACAGCACCGTTGCGCGGGTTAGATGCGAGGCCAGGTAGTCGCAGCGCTCCGGGTCGGACTCCAACAACAATACGCGGTGTTGCCCACCGTCCAGAGCGCGTGCCAAGTGATAGCCTGTTTCGCCTCCTCCGGCGATGACTACAAATTGGCGTTTGGGAGCTCCTTGAGCAAACGTCTTTTTGACTTCTTCGACCTCGTCCGGCTTGCCCATCAGACTCACCCAGTCGCCCAATTGAATTTGATCGTTGGCGCTGGCAATCCAAGTCTTCTTGTTGCGTTTGAGCGTACCCAGGCGCACGCCGGGCGAAAGCGCCAGCTGCTTGAGCGGCTTTCCAAGCGAGGAACTGTCCCGAGTGACTTCAAACTCGGCCACCTCCAATTGTCCGCGGGCGAAATGCTCGAGCGTAATGCTCTCCGGGTTGCGAATGGCCCGCGCCAACTCCATAGCGGTTAGATGTTCCAGACTCAACAGCCGATCAATTCCAAAATGCCGCTGATAGTCAAAGGTGCTCAGGTCCCGAAAAACCGGAGCGTAGACGCGGGCCACCGAACGCTGAACGCCCATCGCTTTGGCCATGCTGGCGGCCACCATGTTGACTTCGTCGATGCCCGTCACCGCCAAACAAATGTCGCAGCCCATGACACCGGCTTGGAACAACACACTGGACTGCGAGGCCGATCCTTGGATGGCTTTCACATCCAAGTCGTCGTTCAGCCGGCGCACGTTATCGGCGTCGGTGTCCACCACCGTGACATCATGCCGATAGCGGCACAGCAGATCGGCAATCCATGTACCGACCGTCCCGGCGCCAAGTGTCAGAATTCGCATGAGAGTGTTTGCCAGATTGGTTCAGCCGGGTGAGTTCAGCCAGGTGAGTTCAGATCGAGCACGGACTACGCCGTAGCCAGCCGCCTGGATGAGCGGTGTGGGCGAGCTGCCGGCTGACGGACATTCGAATAGAGCGCTGCACCAGCGTTTAGACCATCCAAGAGACCAGCTGCAGTACCACGTAGATGCCCAGCATGAACGATGTGACCCAGATGGCCGTCCGTTTGGTCTGCTCCAAGATCAAGTGTTTTTGCTCGTGCCGAGAGGCACCGATGACAAACGATACTGCGGCCAGGAGTGGCAGGTACATGAACAGGTACCCGAGGGACATGCTGACAACCATTGTAGTTACCCCTTGCCTGCGGATTTTTTGGGTGCGGCGGGTTGGTCCGTTTCATCGTCGTCGGGATCACCCGTTCCCTGCCTTTTCTTAGGCACCGGCGGCGGTAGCGGTCCGGCGTACGCGTCAAATACGACCAACAGATTGAGCAGCCCGGCAATCATCGTATAGAGGGTGCCCATGTCGAAGCCGGAGGCCGTTTCGCGATTCCAGTTGTCCAAGTCGGTCGCGCTGCGCGGCGCTACCATAAAGGAACCCAACGGGGGCGGATTCCCGTTGCGAATGCTCCACGCTTGTAGGGCTGCGGGCATGGCGGGTAGCCCGACGCCAGCCTGCAGTGCGTATTGCCAACGTTTTTCAGTGCCATTCCACGAAGCGTACACGCATCGCGAACTTGCTAGCAACATGCCGATCATGAACGTGCTAAACACCGAAATCGAAAACACAGCAGACTTGAAATAGCGCTGCTGGTAGAAGTGCCCGGCTCCGGGAATCAACCACGCCAGCAGGGCCGCCAAAGTGCGATTGCGCAAATCCAAAGGTTCGCCATCAGCGATCACCACGCGGTCGTCTTCCGCCTGGGCCCGACCACGGGGTGCTGATGTTTTCGTGGGACCTTTTGCTTTAGCCATGCAACGACTTTCTACGCTGAAAAGAAGTCAGCAAATCTCCGGCGGGCAGTCAGAATCGAAACCACGGCAGACGGCAAGTCATTGCGGCGGCTGTCAACACACCAGTTGAAAAGGCTAGATTGTAACTAGGTGGCCTGCTCAGACCAGATCAACCCAGTAGGCGGCGACGATGCCACACCCGTCTGTATTTCGACCAAAATTTGGC
The DNA here is from genome assembly GCA_028289675.1 of Pirellulaceae bacterium. Lineage (GTDB taxonomy): Bacteria > Planctomycetota > Planctomycetia > Pirellulales > Pirellulaceae > Aureliella. Next base: position 359 of record JANQOL010000294.1, on the reverse strand, counting down.
AAAATTGACTTTTCCTGGACGTATTTGTCATGCCCACCAAGACCGAACGCACCGCCGACTCACAGGTCATCGTGGTGATTCACGGCTTGGGAGGTCATCGCTGGATCATGATTCCGCTGTGCCGCCGACTACGGGAGATTGGATTCGAGGTGATCAATTGGGGCTACCGCAGCCTCTGGAAAGACGTGCCGCAGCATGCCGCCAGCTTTCGGAATTTGCTGGATGAGTTGGAAGCTCGCACGGACATTTCCAACTACCACATCGTGGCGCACAGTATGGGCAGCATCGTCACTCGCGTGGCTTTGCAATCCGGCAAACTTGCTGGTCTGCAACGCATCGTGATGCTGTGTCCGCCCAAC
>JANQOL010000277.1 GCA_028289675.1 Pirellulaceae bacterium | reverse complement strand
GCGATCTTGCCCACAGGTCCCCGCGTGCCAACCAAGCTTACTTGCAGGGACAATATCCCCGCGAGTTGGCTAATCGCGTGTTCGACATCATGACCATTCAAAAGGCCACGGCCATCTTGCTGTTGGACGGTGTGGCCATCGTGTTAACAGCACTGATGGGCATGTTGCTATTGGCCTTCTACCATCCGTTCCTCCTGGGCTTCGACCTGGTGCTGCTGTTCAGCATGGTGCTGATCACGCTGCTGCTAGGCCGGGGAGGCATCCGCACCGCCATCAAAGAATCCAAAACAAAGTATCGCATCGCGCACTGGTTGCAAGATGTGCTTGATTCCCCCGAGTCGTTTCGCGTCAACGGCGGTGAAGGGCTGGCCATTGACCGGGCCAACCGACTGGCTACCGACTATGTGCAGGCTAGGAAACAACAGTTCCGTGTTGTTCTCCGCCAAGTCGTGTTCGCGGTTGGTCTTCAGGTCGTTGCCTCGACGGCATTGCTGGGCTTGGGCGGCTGGTTGGTCATCCAGGGCCAACTCACCTTGGGACAGTTGGTGGCTAGCGAGTTGATTGTGACGGTGGTCGTGGGAGCATTCTCCAAGGCAGGTAAGTCCTTGGAAAAGTACTACGACATGATGGCGGGCATCGACAAAGTCGGCCAGCTGCTGGACATTCCTACCGACCGGCATGACGAGGTGCCTTTCACCACGGGCGCCGCGCTGGAGGTGAAATGGGAGGACGTGCGTCTCCAATTTGGAACTACCAGCGTGGCCTTGCCGCCTGGTCAGTTGGAAACGGGCCAGATCACCGCGATTCGTAGCGGCCAAGATCTATCTCCGATAGCCAGAGCGTTTGGTGGCTTGCTCGCAGCACAGTCTGGCATCATCGAAGTCGACGGGATGGATGTAACTCGACTGGCCGTCGGCTGTCACGAGGGACAAGCTGTTGGCTTTGCCTGTAAACCTCAAGTCTTCCATGGATCCATCGTCGACAACGTGTCCATGGGCCGCAGTTGTGTCGGCCGCGGGCGAGTACGTGAGGTGTTGCAGGAATTAAGTGCTTGGGACGAAATCACCAAACTCAAGGACGGCCTGGACACGGCCTTGCAGACGAACGGATACCCTCTGTCGGAAAACCTGCTGATCAAGCTGATGATCGCGCGGGCCACCGCGGGAACTCCAGGCCTGCTGGTCATTGACGGCCTGCTCGATCTGCTGCCACCCGATCAGCGCGCCCAATTGCTCGATTTCCTGAGGTCGGACAATCATAACTGGACTGTCGCGATCACCACGCGGCTAAAGTCGGTGGCAGAGTCCTGCGATCATCACTTCGAACTGGAGTAGAACATGAAGGCTGGAACATTCGAACACGCTTGGTCAGACTTTCCCGCGCTCGATCTCGTTCGCACAAGTCGTTTTGTTCGCTTTTGCGGCAAACTGACCATGTACACGCTCATTCTTTCAGTCATTGCCATGCTATTTGTGCCGTGGCAACAAACGGCCACCGGCACCGGCATCGTACTCGCTCTGGATCCACAGCTGAGGCCGCAAGCAGTCAAGAGTGCTGCCAAGGAAGGCATTGTCAGCTGGGTCAAAGAAGATCTGCGCGAAGGAGCGTATGTCGAAAAGGATACCATCCTGATCAGACTGGAGCCCACCGCGGCCGATGGTGTCGAACTGCTCGAACTCCAACTGACCGCCATCACCTTGCAAATTGAAGCGATCACCAACCGCATCGATTTCACCAAGCAACAGTTTGAAATGCAGAAAACGGCCGGCCAGTTTGAACAGGATGGACTCGAGAAAGAAATTGAAGGGGCGTTCAGCAAATGGGAACAGGCACAAAAAGACGTCAGTGCGCTCGAGGAAGAGCTCGTTGACAAGCGAACTCAACGCAATATCGCCGAAGAAGTTGCTCGCGAAGGCATTATTCCCGCTGGCGAGCTCGTTACCAAAAGGCAAAAGCAACGCGAACTCGAACAGAAGGTGCTCAAAGCTAAGAATGCGGTTTCGGAAGCATTCGCCAACTTGGAAGCCAAGAAAAAGTATCGTGACGCTAAGCTCGAAGAGATTCAAATCAAGATCCGCGACTGGCAGAATAAACTAGAAGTCGAACAGGAAAAGCTTAACAAGCTGGAGAAAGATCGCATTGATCTGAAGGTAAAGCAACAAGCTCAAGATCGTCTGACCATCACTGCGCCACGAAGTGGATACATCCAACAGTGGAACAGCGTGGAACGCAGTGACACTGTCAAAGAAGGGCAGCAAGTCTGCGTGATCGTCCCCGAGGCGGACGAGCTGGCTGTCGAAATGCAGATCTCAGGCAATGACATGCCGCTGGTTCACGTAGGCGACCGCGTGCGGCTGCAGTTCGAAGGCTGGCCAGCTGTCCAGTTTGTAGGCTGGCCATCCGTCGCCATCGGTTCGTTCGGCGGCAAGGTCCACAGCATGTTTCCAACAGACGATGGCAAAGGCAACTTCAAGGTGCTGATCACACCCGATAACCATTTTGAACGCGAAGACGGATGGCCCGACGAAACCTATCTTCGGCAAGGCGTTCGAACCAATGGCTGGGTGTTGCTGCGGCCCGTTCCCCTAGGCTACGAGATCTGGAGGCAATTGAACGCCTTTCCACCGGCGCTGGATGACCCCAAAGAAGAGGGCAACAAGGAAAAATCGGGCAAAATCAAATTGCCCAAGTCCTGATCGTCGGCTGTACAGCGCTCCGCATTGTCTAGCATTTGGAGGTTTAGCAGTTGGAGCATTTTTGCTTTTTGATGTGGCCTGTTTTCGACGGAATGAGCAACCATGCCGTTGATGACACAGGCCATATGTCGGTGCGACTCGCACTAGCAGGCGTACTTGGCTCAAGAACTTGTACGCCCGCGGCTAACTGCGAAACACAAGCATGCTAATGAGCATCTCTTGCCGTACGTAAGAATTCGGCGATATCGGCTTAGCCGGTCGTACGAAGGCCAGCGGCGATCCCCTGGATCGACAGCCGAACCAGGTTGGTCAGTTGTTCGTCGGTCGTCTCCTGGGAACGAATCCTCCGCAGCAGTTCGATTTGAGCCAGATTGAGAGGATCCAAGTACGGATTTCTCTTCATCACCGATTCTCTTAGCCAATCGATGTCGGCCAGCAATTCCGGGTGCTCTTTGATCAGCAAAATCGCTCCTCGGCTGCGCTCGAACTCCGACGAAACAATTTGCCACACCTCTTCGCTGCATTCGGCCTGGCTCAGCGAAGCGTAGGACCGGGCCAACGAAATATCCGCCTTGGCCAAGGCTAACTCCGCGTTATCGATCAGCGCTTGAAACATCGGCCAATCGGCGTACATGTCTTTCAGCGTTGACCATTGTCCATCGTTTTCGTCGACGAACTCCAACAACGCTGTGCCCATACCCAGCCAGGCCGGCAGCAAATGACGTGATTGGGTCCAGGCAAACGTCCAAGGAATGGCCCTTAAGTCGCTCAAGGAACGTCGCCTGCCGCGTCGAGCCGGCCGCGAACCAATGGGCAAGGTCTCAATTTCGCTGATCGGCGTGGCAGTGTCGAAGTAGTGCAAGAATCCGGGATGCTCGACAAACTCGCGGTATTTGCGCAAGGCCTTGGCTGACAGCACCTGCATGGCCTCAACCCACTGCGGTTCGGGTTGCCGTTTCTGTGTCGCGCTAACCACCAGCGTGGCGTTAATGATCTGTTCGAGATGTCGATGAGCAATCACCGGATCATCGTAGCGTTCGGAGAGGACCTCGCCTTGTTCGGTGACCCGCAAACGACCGTTGACAGCATTCTTGGGCAAGGACCGAATCGCGCGGGCTGCCGGCCCTCCACCGCGTCCCAGTGACCCACCGCGACCGTGAAAGACGGTCAGCCCCACATGCTGCTGGCTGGCAACGGTAGCCAATCGCTCTTGGGCCTGATGCAGTTCCCAGCAGGCCGTCAAATAGCCGCCGTCTTTGGTGCTATCCGAATAGCCGACCATCACCGTTTGATGCGGCTGGCCGTCAGACGCCAGATAGGATTGATACGCCGTATTACCCAGCAACAATTCCAGCATTCCCGCCGCGTTGCGAAGGTCATCTATCGTTTCAAACAAGGGCATAATGGGCAGGTAAGGCAACGGTTTGGTATCGCCATGGCGCTGCACCCACGCGGTTCTCCATAGCCATAACACGGTCAACACGTCGCTGGCATGGTGCGTCATGCTGATGATGTAGCCTCCGATGGGACGCAGACCCCATTTTTCGCTCTCATCGACCAGCAGCAAGAACGTGTCAAACACCTCGCGCGACGTGCCAGCCAGCTGGTCCAGCGGAATTGCCGTTGGTTCCGCGCTCCCCGCTAGGAACTCCGCAATCTCTTGGTTGGTCGCAATTTGACCATGCGACTGCAACGACAGGACCTCCGACAAGCACTCGCGATGAACTTCCGAGTTCTGGCGGACATCGAGTGATGCGAAGTGAAAGCCGAAGGTGTCCACCAAATCAATGAGGGGCTGCAAGTACTGTTCAACGATCCGCGGTCCGCGATTGGCCAGCATGCTGCGGCGAAGCAATTCCAAATCACCGCGGAACTCTTCAACAGACGAAAACGCTCCGGAATTTTCAGACGCGTCGCTGGTCTGTGTGGCGGACAGGGTCTGTTCCAGGCGGAATTGCAGCACGCGGACAAACCGGCGATAAGTCTCCTTGGTGGAAACGGGATCCAGTCTGGTTTTCAACTCAGGCCACTGGGCCAAACAAGCGTCCACCCGAGCTCGCAACGAGTCGTCGGAAGGAATCTGTTGGTCGGACATAACGACTTGATTGTGAAGCCGCTTGCACTCGCCCAAGTGACCTTCCAAGGCCGCGCGGCGCAACCGGGCAAACGTCGAACGCGTTATCTCGGCCGTCACAAACGGATGGCCATCCCGATCCCCGCCAATCCAAGTGCCAAAGGCGAGAAAGTTGGGAATTTCGAAGTGGTGCTCCGGATAGTTCTTTTTCAAGGCCGCCCGCAGCTCTCGAAAGGTCTGTGGCACCACGTCCCACAAGGTCGACGCAAAATACACTCCGCGACTAACTTCGCTCATCACCGGCGGCCGGTCGGGACGTACCAAATCACTCTGCCACAACACCGTGAGACTGGCCAGCAGCTCCGACGTATCAACTTGGCTGTCCGTGTCTTTCGCCAGCAATTGCCGCACTCGCCGCAGCAGCTGCCGCGTCGTTCGTCGTTTCGCCTCCGAAGGGTGGGCAGTGAACACCGGTTCGATTTTCAGTCGATCCAGCCAACGCTGTATCTCCGATGCGCCTAGCCCGTGTTTCTTCAGCTCGAGAATGGCCGACTCAATCGACTCTCCGCGTGGAATACCGTCGGTGGCTGCCGCCCGCCTGCGGCTTTCCAAAACCGCGATCCGCTGACGTTCCTCAGCCACGTTGGCCAGGTCGAAAAACATGCTCAGCCATCGAATGACCGCCCGCAGATCTTTCGCATCCAGCCGCTTCAACTCGTCGATCAAGCGCGACTCCGCGTCCGGCAAGCCCGCGCGTCGCTCGACCGACAATTGCCTCACGCGCACCATCGTATCCGCTAGCGACTCGCCGACTTGCTCGCGTACCACCAAGTCCAATTGTTCGACGAGCTGCTCTAGACGCTGATCTTTTTCCATAGGTTTCATGCTGCCAATTCGCAAAGCAGTTTGCTTATAATCTCGAACATTCGTCGGTCGCTAATGTGGCCACATCAGCGTCCATGCAAGCGGTCCATACAACCTGGTCTCGTTGGTTTACGACCGGTGTGCACAAAGATAGCGGACTTGCCTGTTTCTGGGCAGAGCCGACAACCGCTGCGTGTTATCGGCTGTGTTGGATTGGCTGTCGACGTTCGCGCGGACGTGGTATCCAGTGCTGAATCAATTTACGTTACTTGGCAAAATCGACGGTCTTGGTGAACGCTGGCGATTGTTTGGCGGCGCTCGTTTGGTCCATTGGTTGCTGGCGGCACGGCCGGTAATCTTGGCACTTCAACCAACCCTGCCGCGCTTCAGCTTCAGTCCAGGTTTCACTTGAGATGCTGTCCAGTCGCTGTACGAAGTCTTCGACGTTCTTCGGCCGGCCGGCGGGATCCTTTGCCAAACAATCCATGATCAGCTGCTGTAGATCTTCCGGCAAATCGGGGCGGCGCTGCGAGATGGGTATCGGTTTGGAATTCAGTTGCTGGTTCAGAATGGCCTGGGTGGTATCGCCGCTAAAAATATGCCTGCCGCTAAGCAAGAAATACCCCAGGGCGCCGACCGAAAAGATGTCGACTCGGACGTCAATCTGATCCGGCCGGGTAATGGACTCCGGCGCCATGTAGGCTGGCGTCCCTTGCACGCGCGCCGCATCCAGGGCGGCCCGATCTGAGAACTCGCCGGCCAGACCAAAGTCCAACACTTTGACCACATCATGGCGGTTGGCTCGTTTGCAGAGCATGACATTTTCCGGTTTGATATCGCGGTGGATCAGGCCGGCCGCATGCGCTTCGGCCAGCGATTCGCAGACCTGCCGTAGGATATGGACCACGCGCGCCCAAGGTTGAGGCCCCTCGTTGTCGATCAAGGTGGCCAGATTGATGCCATCTAAATACTCCATGGCATAGTAAAACACTCCGTCTTCGGTGCGGCCGTAGTCGTAGATGGCAATGGTGTTGGGATGCGTTAGACGCGACGTGAGCATGACCTCCTTCTCAAAGTTCTCGATCGTCCGATCGCTCGCTCGGTCCGGCAGAATGAGCTTCACAGCGGTCGGACGTTGAAGCAGCGAATGGCTAGCCCGGTACACGACGCCCATCCCACCCTCACCAACCTTTTCTTCCAAGTGATACTGTCCCAACTTCTGGATCTGCGATTTGGCATCGGACATGTCGGAGCGCAGCAGGGCCAGTCGATACAAGTAGACCCAATTCATCGTCGCACCAAGCAATCCAAGCCCAAAAATTGCGAACAGGATCCTCTTGAGCGCAGACGTGGCCGCAAAGACCTCATTGTGTTGCACCAGGGTCACCACAGCGGCATCCAAGAAATCCAGGCGACTGCCCGCGCCGACAAACCCATTGCGATGCGAACCGTCCAGACCGCTGAAGCGCACTCGCGGCAAAGGGTACCGTTCATCACCTTCGGCGGTGTCACGCTGTCCGCGGCTCCACAAGTTGCCTGCCAGCTCTCGCGCGGTTGCGGCGGCGCTCCCCAGTCCCATGGTCGAGCCGCCAGCCAATTCCGCTCCCTCGGCATCTACAATGGCGGTCTTTCCCAGCTTGCCAATGTCGGCCGAGCTGAGGATCGTATCGAGGCCACTTGCCGCCGGGACGGCCAAGATCAAACTAGCAATCGGGCGCGACACCTCGTTGTGGATCGGAGCCTGAAAAAACACGAGCGACTCGTTCGATGCTTGTCCGTTGTAGATCGCCACGCTGCGGTGCGGCGCCAACGAGTTGGGCTCGACGGACCGTAGCGCGTCGGCATCCAGTCCATGGGATACCACCGAACTGCCGTCCGGCTCCAGAATCGCGTAGCCGCCATAACCAAAGCTGTCCAGGGCCGGACGCAAGCAGTTATCGATCGCGCGGTGCTCACCGCTGTCGGTGTTCACCTCCGGCAGCGGTGGCCCTGAGGCCCCCGTCGAATCGGGCAGCAAGTTGGCGACGTGGTCTCTGAGTTCCTGATTGCCAGCCACAAAGCGGGCCACGTGCTGGTGCTCCCGCGCCCACAGACCGAGGGCCGTGTTGCTCGTCTCAACGATGGATTTCAGCTTGGCTGAGACCGTCTCGATTGACAGGCGATGGACGATTTGGAAGGTCAACACACCAAGGCCGACTGCGGTGAGGACGAAGGCGATCGGATAAAACCAACTTCGAACTCTGCCTTGATACGCTGAGTAGGATTCGCTCACGACATGGCCTTGGTGTGCTCTGCTTCATCCGCAGCGGCGGGCTGATCGACCTCCTGATCAGGCAATGGTTCAATCTCCGGCGGCGGTTCTTCAGTGTCACCGGGCACCAACACATTCCGGCTCGCACAGTCGGCCAGCGACATCGACGAATGATGAGCGCAGCTACCTGGAGTCCGCTCGGCGACCGA
>JANQOL010000230.1 GCA_028289675.1 Pirellulaceae bacterium | reverse complement strand
GCGCAGCAAAAAATGCGGGAAGCGCAGCAGGACTTGGAGAACGCGGAACGTGAGGGGGCGGTGCAAAAGCAACGCGAGGCTGAAGCCAAACTCCGTGAGGCGATTGAAGAGCTGGAAGAAATCCTGCGGCAATTGCGGGAGGAGGAAATTGGACGTTCGCTGGCATCTTTGGAATCTAGATTACGCCGCATGCTGGAAATGCAGAACCGAGTCTGGGATGAGACGCAACGATTGCACGAGATCGCCGGCGACGGCCAGGGGGACCGACAAGTTGAAATTCGGGCCAGCAATTTGGCCTTGGAGGAGCGAAAGATCCTGGCGGAAGGTGAAAGAGCTTATTTGCTGCTTCGGGAGGAGGGTTCGAGTGCGGCGTTTCCCGAGGCAGTTGAGCAGTTGAACGCGGACATCGGCGACGTGGTGGAGCGGCTCAATCGAGCCGATGTCGGAGAGTTCACGCTGCTGATCGAACAAGAAATTGTCACTGCCTTGGAAGAGATGGTGGCGGCCCTGATTCAAGTGCAAAAAGAGAACAAGGAACGCCAACAGCAACAACCTTCGGGAGCACCGCAACAGGGGCAATCCGGCGAACAACCCTTGGTCGACCAACTGGCTGAGCTCCGACTGGTGCGCACTCTGCAGCTTCGAATCAACAAACGCACTGACTTGCTCTCCAAGATGTTGGACGATCCCGACGATTCGGTAGGCCAAGTCGAGGATCAAGAGATTCGTCAATCGATGCATGAATTGTCTGCCAGGCAATCCAGCATTCAGCAAGTGATCCGCGACATTGTCGTCGGAGAGAATCGGTAGGCTGGCGCGTCCACCGCTGAACTCACTTTCTACGGGCCCGAACGAGTTCATCTTCCGGCGAAAGATCTTGGCTGTTCCGCGTGAACCAGCCTGATGTTGGTGCTTGGGTACAACAGCGTGGCTGTCTTGCCAAGCACGCCGGACGACGTGGCCGCGCGGTGAATCACCTCTGCCCAAGAAACCCTCTTTTCGATTACCATAAGCACTCCTTAGAGCGGTTGACGCCTCGGTGTAGCGTTATTTCGCCTGTTTGAGACAGTAGAACGTTGACAGCACAAGCTAGACGTCCGTGCGAATCGCACTAGCGCCCGGGACAGGGGATGTGTTGCATGCCGGGCATGGAGCTTGTGCGAGAGCCGGCTATGACTTGGGAACCGTCTTTTGGCGAGTTGGCATGAAATGCGGTAGAGCGATGAACCGAGCAAGTGCGGCTAGCACCAGGTAGATCAGACAGCATGGAAAAAAGCAAAGTCGCCATTGTGGGCTTGGGCACGGTGGGCAGCGGTGTCGCCAGGTTGCTTCTGGACCACGGAGACCGCACAGCCCGTCACGCGGGCCGAACGTTATGGTTGGAAAAGGCCGTCGTGCGCAGTCTGGACAAAGCGCGCGATTGCCAGCTGCCCGACGGCGTCCTGACTGATCGCTTGGAGGATGTCCTCCAGGACGACCAGATACAGGTCGTCGCTCAATTGATCGGCGGGCTTGAGCCCGCGCGCTCGATCATGCTGCAGCTGCTGGAGGCCGGCAAGGATGTGGTAACCGCCAATAAAGCACTTTTGGCCGAGCATGGCCCAGAACTGTTTGACCGAGCTCGTAGTTTGGGTCGTTGCATCGCTTTTGAGGCCGCAGTTGCGGGCGGGGTGCCGATTATCACTAACGTCAGCCAGTGCTTTTCGGCCAATCAGGTCGGATCGCTGCAGGGCATTCTCAATGGCACTTGCAACTTCATTGTCTCGCAGATGGACGAACAAAGTTGGAGTTATCAGCAGGCGTTGCAGGAAGCGCAGGCACTGGGGTTTGCGGAAGCGGATCCTACCATGGACGTGGATGGTACGGACGCCGCCCAAAAGCTGGCGATCTTGGCTCATTTGGCCTTCGGTGCGCGGATCCGCTGGAACGAAATCCCCACAGTCGGCATCGACACCCTGGATTCGACGGATCTGAAGTTCGCCAAGGAACTGGGTTACCGCATCAAATTGATCGCGAGCGCGCGATTAGCGAGTGCCGGTTTGGAGTTGAGTGTCGCGCCGACCTTGATTCGCGTGGGACACCCTCTGGCCGAGGTTCGAGCGAACTA
>JANQOL010000212.1 GCA_028289675.1 Pirellulaceae bacterium | reverse complement strand
CCTCAGCCCATCGAAGGCTTGCCCATCATGGCCGTGGCATTGGTGGCTGCCATTCTCAACTTCTTCTCGGCGCGACTCTTGGCATTTGATGGGCATGACCTGAACGTACGCGGTGCTTACTTGCACATGTTGGCCGATGCGGCGGTGTCATTGGCGGTCGTGGTTGGAGGCCTGTTGATGTGGGCCACGGGGTGGTATTGGGTGGACCCAGCGATCAGTTTGGCCATTTGCGCGGTGCTGACTCTAGGGACGTGGGGACTGCTCAGAGAGTCAGTTTTGCTGTTGTTGCATGCCGCCCCACGCAACGTGGATGTGGCTGAGGTTCGGCAGTTTTTGGGCAGTTTGGTTCCCGTTACCCAAGTATTGGACCTGCACGTGTGGTCGGTCAGCACCACCGACGTGTTGCTGACAGCCCGCCTTCAATGCTCCGATTTGGCCGCTGAAGCTCAAGATGAACTGTTGGTGGACATCCATGATGGCTTGGAGCAAGAATTCGGGATTTCTCACGCAACCGTGGAAATCAGTCGCGGTTTCCAGGTTTCGGACCGTTGTGTCCTGGACGCGAAACCGGACTGAGAAACTATCGGAAACCTCGCTGCGGGCTGGAGTGCCCGTCCTGCGGTGAGTTTCAAATAGGTTCTAAGATCCAGCGAAGCCGCGATATATTGACTTTCGCCGCTTAAATGTGGGATACTTGTACCAGTATGGCGAACTGCGTCGATGGTCCAGTTCGCTGATTTTTGCAGATCCTACAGGCTGCCGAGTTGGCTAAACCTGTGCTGTCGGTTTGTGTTCATTCGTATGAAAGGGAAACATCAACACAGTGGCTCTACCAGGAAAAGACCGTAGAAACGAGAGGAATCAGGATCAAACCAGAATCAACAACAATATCCGAGAACGTCAAGTACGCGTGATTAGTGACGGTGGCGATCAGCTCGGAATTCTCAGTATTGATGATGCCCTGGATCGAGCCCGCGATGTGGGCTTGGATTTAGTGGAGGTGGCTCCCAACGAAAAGCCACCTGTCTGCCGCATCATGGACTACGGCAAATACAAGTACGAGAAGCGCAAGAAACGACAAGGACAGTCGTCGGGGCATCACGGCAAGCTGAAAGAGATTCGCTTGCGTCCCAAGACCGGTGACCATGACATTGACTTCAAGGTCAAGCAAGCAGTCGGATTTCTTCAGCACAAGGACAAGGTGCAAGTTTCAGTGATCTTCCGTGGTCGGGAAATGGCGCACATCGAAGAAGGTCGTCGAGTCATGGAAAATGTGCTCGAAGAGTTGCTGCAGCATGGCAAGCTGGAATCCAATCCACAGCAGCTGGGCAAGCGTATGATGGCTACGGTCTCTCCCAAGTAGCCATTGGGAAATCATCCACGCGGGTTGACTCAACAACCCGCATGCCGGCCTTCGCAGGTTAGATCCAAACGTGCCAACGCAGGCAGTGTGGCAGCGCACGCAGACTCAGCCATGCGCTGGTCATTGGCTCTGGCTTTCAACAACGGAGACAATCTGAGCGTGGACTTCATCGACACCGGCTTGAGCATCAATGATGTGCGTTGGAACGTCCCGCGATTTTGCCTCTTGCAGAAAGCCGTCGCGGACCTTCTCCATGTAGGGTAGCCCGCGACTTTCCAGTCGATCCATGCCGCCTTGAATTCTTGCGAGACCGATTTGGGGAGGCAGATCCAGTAGGAATGTCAGATCAGGCAGCAAGCCGCCCGTGGCCACGAGACCCACTTGCCATACCGTATCGGGAGCAATTCCGCCGGCCCATCCCTGATAGGCGACATTGGCCATCAAGTAGCGATCCGCGATGACGACTTCCCCAGAATCCAACGCGGGGCGAACAACTTCCGCGACCAATTGAGCACGGCTGGCCATATACAGCAACATCTCGGACGTCATGTCCAGCGGAATGTCCTGGCGATGCAGTAGGATTTCGCGCAGCGATTCGCCTAAGGTCGTACCGCCTGGATCTCGCAAGATACGCGTCTTGCGTCCGCGGTCTTCGTACCACGCCTGCAGTAGCTTGATTTGTGTCGACTTGCCGCCGCCATCGATGCCGTCAACGCTGATAAATGGTCCTGTCATAGATTGTGATCACAGATTGGCGGCTAAAAGAAGGGCAACAGCGAGGCTGGATTATGTCCGCGCACAGGCACTGGCTCAATGCCCGCACGCCAAACGCCAGTCTTGTCTGCCAGCGGCGGGCTAGGTGATAATGCGGCACGGTTGAACGAACGTGGGGCCTCAAGGCAACGGTATTCTGTTTAGCAGTCGGCCGCAGGCGTACATAGCTTACGAACCTGTACGCCTGCGGCTGACGGCCAAACAAATGACATTGGGCAAAGGGATGGACGCGGATTTGCTCCGTCAAATTGCGACAGGGAAGCGCTGAACATGGGATTGTGGACCAAAGCTAGACGTAGCCTGGGATTCGTCGGGCAATTCCGGCGTTTTGCGGCCTTGCACCGCCAGCAGAGGACCGACTTGACGTTGGAATGGGCTGACCGCTGGGCACGATTGGAGGACGAAACAGGTCACCTCCCCTTCGATGCACACTACGTTTATCACACGGCGTGGGCAGCCCGCGTGTTAGCTCAAATTAGCCCCAGCAAACATATCGATATCAGCTCCTACACTTACTTTGCCACGATTGCTTCCGCTTTCGTGCCGGTTGAGTTCTACGAGCATCGGCCCGCCAACATTCACTTGTCCAATCTCAATTGCGGTGCCGCAAACTTGTGCGAATTGCCCTTCGGAGACCGCGCGGTCGAGAGCATCTCTTGCATGCACACGATCGAACACGTGGGGCTAGGCCGCTACGGAGATCCGTTGGACGCCGTCGGCGATCAGCGAGCTCTGGCGGAATTGCAGCGTGTGGTGGCACCGGGAGGGTCGCTGTTGATCGTGGTTCCGGTGGGACAGCCGCGCATTCAGTTCAACGCGCATCGCATCTACGCTCCCGAGATGATCCAGTCTGCCGTTGACGAACTC
>JANQOL010000207.1 GCA_028289675.1 Pirellulaceae bacterium | reverse complement strand
CGCAGCACCGCGAGCGATTCCCCATCGGCAGCCCCGCTGCTTCGCGACACGGACTGTGGACGGCCATGCTGCCGTTCATCGAACAACAAACGATCTACGATCAACTGAATCACCGTGGCAACCCGCACGGCGATCCGCATCGCTACACACCGATTTCCGTCTACGTCTGTCCGGCCTATCCGTATCCCAAGGTGGTGCAGACCAGCCCGCAAAGCTACAAGCGCGGAGCCGTGCTGACCTACCAAGGCGTGGGCGGTTCGATCATGAACCAAGGCGAACAGATCATGAACGCCGGCTACGGCGATCTGCCCAAGAACGGAATCTTTGGCTGGGGCTTCTCGCGACGGTACGCAGCGGTCAAAGATGGACTGAGCAACACCTTTGCCATTGGCGAATACATTCACCGTGACTACCGTGGCGGCATCTATGCTGATGTGCCTGGCAACGTCCGGGCCTGGATCCTGGGCGCGAACCCGGCCGACGCCAGTTATGCATTCCGCGTCTTGCAGTATCCGCTGAATGCCAAACTGGACCGCACCGCCGACGGCGTGCCTTTCAACCACTTGCCGATGGGAAGCTACCACACATCCGGCGGCAATTTCCTGTTGGGCGACGGCAGCGTACACTTTATTACCGACGTGATGGAATTTGATACCTACCGAGCCATGGCAACCTGCAATGGTCGAGAAGATGTGGAATATGTCCTGTACTAAGCTGCTGCTGCCATTGATTCTGTTGGTAACCCTCTGCGGATGCGGCGACGGCCGACCGCAACTCGCTCCGGTCACGGGCCAGGTTCTGCTGGACGGCAAACCGCTGACGTTTGGCGGCGTGATGTTTCAGCCGGACAAGGGGCAGCCGGCCACGGGAGTGATTGGCGCGGATGGCAAATTTCAGCTATCCACGTTCGATCCCGGCGATGGTGCCGCGGTGGGCAGGAATCGTGTCCGCGTCACCTGCTACGAAGGACAGAAGGCCGCGGCTGAGAATCCCGACGCCGAAATGGCCCTGGGGCGACTGCTGATTCCCACCAAGTACACTTCGATCGACACCAGCGGAATCGTGGTTGAAGTGGACAGCAGCGGTAAGGAAGTCACCATCGAGTTGTCCAGCCGCGGCTAGCGGTTGGAGATCTCGTTCTCTCCGACCGCCCTTCTCTGTTACGGGCTGGTCTGCTGACGGCGCCTAACCGGTCTGATAGTGGCTCTCTCCCCACCGACTTTTCGGTGATGGTGCGCACCACCACTTCGGGGCGTCCGGTTCGTCAACCTAACCACCTCCTGATCGGTTTTCCCTTGCGTCAAGGCGTTTATTCGCCGGCGTTTTCAGTGCGAAGGCGAATTCACGTTGCCTTCATCGATCCTTCATGTTGATGCGGTTTCCTGGCACGCGTGACGTGCAGCACAGTCCACAGGAAACGAGTCTCACCAACCAGAGGGAATCAGAGATGATCAAGCAACTGGCTTTGTTCGCAGGCGCCGTGATGCTGGCCGCCGCGACCGCGCAAGCCCAAGTCGAAGTCGATGAAAAACTGCCGGAATACAAGCCAGTGCAAGGAGTTTCGGGCACCATCAAGAGTGTCGGCTCCGACACCATGAACAACGAAATGACGCTGTGGGCCGAAGGGTTCCGCAAGTTCTATCCCAACGTGCGAATCGAAATCGAGGGCAAAGGCACCTCGACCGCTCCCCCGGCCTTGATCGCGGGTACCTCGACGTTCGGTCCGATGAGCCGCGAGGCAAAGAGCACCGAGTCGGATGCGTTTGAGAAGAAGTATGGCTACAAGCCCACGCTGTTGGGCACCAGCATCGACATGCTGGCCGTGTACGTCCACAAGGACAACCCGATCAAGGGACTGACGCTTCCGCAGGCCGACGCCATCTTTTCCAGCACTCGCAAGCTGGGTTATCCCAACGACATCACCAATTGGGGCCAGGTGGGCCTGACGGGCAGTTGGGCGGATCTGCCGATCAGCATGTACGGTCGCAACTCGGCCAGCGGTACGTATGGCTTCTTCAAGAGCAACGTGCTGGGCAAAGGCGACTACAAGAACTCCGTGAAAGAGCAGCCGGGCAGCTCCTCGGTCGTGCAAGGTGTTGCCAGCGACAAAGGCGGCATCGGTTACAGCGGTATTGGCTACAAGACGGCAGACGTGCGAGCCGTGCCGTTGTCGAAGACGACCGACGGCAAGATGATTCCCGCTGAACCCGCCTACGCGTACAGCGGCGAATACCCGCTGTCCCGCTTCCTGTGGCTGTCGCTCAACTACAAGCCGGGGAGTCAACTCGATCCGCTGCGACGCGAGTTTGTGAAATACATCTTCAGCAAGCAAGGTCAGGAAGCCGTCGTGAAAGATGGCTACTTCCCGGTGTCGGCCGCCTTGGCCAAGAAGGAACTGGCGAAGGTCGGGATCAAATAGTGCCCGTTTGCTTGAGAAACGTATGAATTGGCGAGGTGACCCGCCGGAGGTTTTCGGCGGGTCGCCGCTATCTTTAACTGCTGACGCGAATGTCTGAAACTGAATCAAAGAGCGGGCCTTCCAAGACCCGTCGCCGAAAATTGACAAGTCGCTGGTCGGTGCGCGCCGCGGATGTTGTCGCGCGTGCCGTCATCTCGGTGAGCGGCATCGGCACCATCATTGCGGTCTCTCTGGTCTTTCTGTTCTTGACGTCGGTCGTGGCGCCGCTGTTTCGTTCCGCGAAAGTCACCGACAGCAGCACGGACAAGAATCCGTGGTCCAAAGCCCCGCTGCGGGTCATCATCGATGAATACCGCACCATCGGCTGGGCTCTGTATCCCGACGGCACTTTGCAAGTCGTGCGACTGGACACCGGCGAGACTATCAGCAGTCAGCCCTTGGTCCAGGACGCGCCAACCATCACGGCCGCTTACTTTGGCATTCGCGCGGAGACCGAAACGTCCACCAGCATGACGCGCGTGGCACTCGGGTACGAAGACGGGTCGGTCCGATTGGGCGAGATCGGCTTTGAAACTTCGTTTCGCGAGTTGGTCTCCGTGCCGAAAACACTGCACGACCTGCCGGCGGAAACATCTGCCATCCTCGATGGCGGTGTGGTCCAACGCACCAGCCAGGGGCAGTTCCGCTTGCAAGTCGTCAAACAAAGCGTGGGGCCAGCGGTCGAGATCTCGGACTCGGCGATTGGACTGCTGTCCTACATCAACATGAGCCGCGATCAGCAAATTGGCGCCAAGCAACACTTGATCGCCGCGGCCGCGGGCAACGAGTTGAAACTGGCCACGCTGACCGAAAAGGAAAACACCTTTACCGGCGAGACGAGTTTGGAACCGGACATCAAGCCGCTGCCCTACCAGTGGGCCTCAGGCGATCCGCCTCGGTACCTGTTAATCTCTGGCCGGGGCGACAACGTCTTTGCGGCAACCGCTGCCGGCAAGCTGACGCGATTCGACACCCACAACGTCAACCGGATCAAGCAGGTCGAGTCCGTCAATGTGCTGCCGGAAAGCAACGCCGACTTGACCCTCTGCCAGTTCATCCTGGGACAAGAGACCCTGATCTGCGGCGACAGCGACGGCAACCTGAATGCCTGGTTCCGCGTGCGTTCCGAAGATGCCGAAACCGTGGACGGGTTCATGACCTCGCTGGTCCACGAACTC
>JANQOL010000191.1 GCA_028289675.1 Pirellulaceae bacterium | reverse complement strand
CGATCGTTTGCGGATTGCCCGCGAGCGTGTCGAGCGTATCCGGCAAACATTAGAAGCCCGGTCGGACGCGATCTTGTACGGAACTCAGGCTCCTTGCCAGCGTCTGCCCGTAGTTGCTTTCAACCTGCGGGGCCAAAGCGCCGACGAAGTGGCAGCGAGACTAGCTGAGCGCGGTATCCGGGTTGCTGGTGGCATGCAGTGCGCGCCGCTGGCCCACGAAGTACTCGGCTCTGGAGGAGCCGCGCGGATCAGCGTTGGACCGGGCAACAGCGATCAGGATATCGACCGAGCTTGCGAGGTCTTGGAAAGCCTTTCCTGACGGCCTGCCTCTAACGGTTTGCCCCTGGCGGTCTACACAGCGCGGCCACACCTGCGAGATTGGCTTGCTATGCAAACTCTGGATGTTGTTGCAAGAACACGTGCTCGGCAACACGCAGCGAATCGCTTTTGCCTTCCCAATCGTACCCGGGGAAGTCAATGTCCGTGTTGATGAGCAGCTTTCTTGATTCGGCCAGATCCTTGACGGCGGCGCCAACGCGTTGCAGTGTCTTGGACAGACACATGTGTTCCAGTGCCCAACCACGGGTATCGAGCGGCGTTTCAACATCCAGCAGAGACCAGATCGCGCTCGCGATACCGTCGCCGTTTGGTGGACAAACCCGGCCAATTTCTGGGACGACGGCTTGAGGTGAACCTCCGCGGGTATCCTCGGTCACGACGTAGGGTACACCTGCCAGCAGAGCTTCGCCCATCACCCGCGGGCCGCCCTCATACTCCGAGCAGATCAGTGCCGTGCGGCACAAGTTATACCGGCGATTGACTTCTTGAATGTTGAAGTCGGTTTCGGCGAACGTAATGTCCAGCTCCTCGGCTGCAACTCGGTCCCGCAATGCTTGCTCGCGTTCCAGCGCTTCGTCGTTGTAGTGATACCCAAACCACAAGCAACGAATTGGTCGCCCCGCGTCGCGTGCAAAACGCAAGGCGTCAAGAAACATCTCATGACGCTTGACGGGCATCCAGGTTACGTTGAACACCACATCGTACTCCGGTTCAAGATGTAGCGGATAGAACTCTTCTTCACGAATAAAGTCTCGATTGGTCGCCAATACTCGTGGTTGCGGCACTTGGTCCTGTACCGACGGGTCGCAAAAGTACAAATCCGCTTCCGGCTCGAAACGCGGTGTGGCTGCAAAGTGAAAGAACAGTATGACCGTCCACAAGCGGCGATCCATCTGGTGATGAATTGTCTGGGGTCCATCCGTTGTCACAACACCACGATAGAGTTGTCCATCAATGACTCGGGGTGGCGAAAAGACTACGTGCGTCGGACGAAAACCCATACGAAGCGCTCCGATCGAATATAGACTGTTGGTCGGATTCGTCTGCCAGTAGTTTGCCGACTCGCGAATCGAGGTGATGCGATTCTATCACTTTGATGCGACCGTGACGTGCCACTTCGGACAGGACCCCTACATTCGATACCATCGATACAGATTAGCGGGAAACGTGGCTCCAGCCGTTGGCGGCGCGTTGGTCGCCCTCAGTCGATCAGCTATCTATTGAGGGTTCCGTTCTCGATCAAGGTCGTCGCAGCATGTCTGTCGAGCTGTCGAAAGAAGAGTACTGGCTAGATAGACTGCGCTTGCTCCGCGCACTATCGGTGACCGTTTTGGTACTGATGCTGGTGTCGTGGGTTGTATGGCTAGTACCATTCGACGACTTGCTGGACCGCTCTGGCACGCCCTTGGGTGGCGACTTCGTCATGCTGTACGCAGCTGGACAGGTGGTCAGCGACCAAGAGACTTCGACGCTGTATGATGATCAGCAGAATTTACGTCGCACCAACGCAGTTTTTGATGGAGCGCTACCAGATCAAAGCTGGCCTTATCGCTATCCGCCTACCGTAGCACTCTGCATGGCGCCATTATCTGAACTGGATTTTGGTTTGGCTA
>JANQOL010000186.1 GCA_028289675.1 Pirellulaceae bacterium | reverse complement strand
GCGGATTGCGCTGGCTGTTGGCGGGCGTGCTGGTTGTCGCTGCCCTGATCAAGGCTTGGACGTCGGCCGAAATCTTGTCCGCTGAAGGTATCTTGTCGCATTCCTGGGTGCTGTTCCCGGCCATCTTTGTGGAAGTTGCCTGTGCTGTTTGGATCGCAGTAGCGCCGGAAATAATCAGCTGGCGAATTGCCGCCGGGCTGTTTGCACTATTGGCTTGTGCTGCGGCGTACGCCTGGATGACCGGCCAGGACTGCCAGTGTTTCGGTGGAACACTGGGGGCCAAGGTGACGCTGCCCATGGACTTGGGAGCCCTGCTGCTGCTTGGCATCTTCCGCCCCCGAGCGAGCCGTTTTGCTGACCAGTCCGAAACAGAGACTTCGGACGCACAGCCGTCCAAGGCGCACACGAGCGGACCGCCGAAGCTCCGGCTGTGGAGCCTGTCGTTGGGGTTGGCGGGATTATGCGTCTTGTTGGCCGTTAGTCGCCACTCGATGGCCAATCGTAGCGATCCCATCGAGTTTCTACTGGCGGACACTGTGCTTGACCAACCATGGCCCTTGGATGCCAGCTTCCATCCGGATCTAGCTGAGCTGGCCAGCGGTCGTTGGTTAGTGCTGGTTGTCCGCCGCGACTGCGATCATTGCCGCGAGTTGCTTGGCGAGTTCTTCGGCGATCCCGCGCGTCATCGTGACCAGGAGCGCACGGCCGTATTGGTTGCCGGAGAGGACAGCTGGCCGTTTGCTCTGGACGAGGTGAAAGTTGATTTGGCGGAATCCAATCGTTCCATCAATTGGCCTGAGACCGAGCCGTTCGTCGCCAGTCCCGCAGTGTTTGTTCTTGAAGACGGAATGGTGCTGCAGGCCGCTGACGGATCGGATTCCCACGACTTGCTGGTCAGCCTGTTCTCACCCAGTCAGCCTTGATGTCAGTCGTTGTCGCCATCGGCATCTGCTTCAGTTGATGCCGGGAAGTTGACAAAAATACTCGTTCGCTCAACAGCCAGGACTTGGCGAAGCCCCGCGACGTTGGTGTCATACCCCTGTTGGTCGCGGGTAACGACAAAACACCTTTGCCGCGGACGAATCGTCCGGGACACAGACACGTCTAAGCCGGCGCGTGCGAGGTAATACGCCAGCTGCTCGTCGTGGGGCACTTGAGCTACGACAACATCGCCAGATCGCAGATGACTCTGCAAGTACTCCAGTACCTCCTCGGTCCTGGGGAGCCTGCCCGTGTCGTAGTATTCGGCGATGGCGTTGCGACGAACGAGGTCGTTGGCGTAGAAGGCCGCTCCGACCAACAAGAGCACGGTCAGCACGTGAACCACTCGACGCGGCATCCACGCTGTCAACCAGCCAAAGCCAACGTCGGCGACAACGAGAATCAATGGGATCAAGAAGATCCAGTTGCGCGCAAATGGAATACTCTGCTTGGCCGAAAACAACGCACATACTCCGCACAGCATGGCGGGAACGAAGCAGGAACCGGAGGAATCTCGATTCAGCGATAGCCGTAGTGTGCCGCAGCAAAACAAACCTCCAAGCACCATGACGACCGGAAGTGGAAGATCCCGGATGAAACGCCTACCAACATCGTAGGCGTGATCGTCCAATTCGGCAAAGAAAACGCTTGGTGCGAAGGGTTGAACATATCGGTTGTCGACCAAATCGTGCCAACCGCCTTCGTACATCAATGTGGGCGTGTACAAGACCAATGTGCCGCTAGCCGTCAGCAAGCACCACGGCAGTAAGTGTTCCAGCAACAGTTTTGCGGGTGGTTCGCGCTGGCAGATGAGCCCCACTGCATACCACACACCAAGGCCGGCTAACGGATAGAGCATGGCCGGATTGACCCACATCCCAAGCGCCGACAGGACCGCCAGCCACTTCAGTGGATGGCTGCCTTTCTTCAGCTGCCGGTCAATCAAAATCGCCAGCCCCAACGTGCAACAGCAGATCATGGTGTAGCCGCGGGCGTTGGTAGAAAAGCCGATCAAGAATGGGTAAACCGCTGTGGCAATAGCCGCCAATCCCCCGGCGGAGGAGCCGCCCAGACTGCGGCTCAAGATAAACACCAGGGGGACACAGGCCACACCGAAAGCAAAAGCAGGCAGACGAATGACCCAGGGGGCGTCGCCAAGTCCATTGGTGACCAGCCACACCAGTAGCGTGTGGAACACATGGTTGTTGGGAGCCGTGTAGTGAAAGAGCTTCTCAGGAGCGCGAGCCACGTAGTGGTTGTACGTAGTCGCTTCGTCGAAGCGCATCGGCTGGCTCATGAAGGCAGCGCGCGTCCCGGCAGCTAGCAGCAGCGCCGCCGCAAGCAGCGCGGTGCCAAAGTCCACGACCTTCCTTTTCGAGGCGTCCCCAGGCGACTCGGCCTCCAGTGGTATTGCTTCAGGCATCGGTTTGCGTCAACCACGGCCGCGGATTGCCAAGGCCAGCAGGCCCAGGCAGACGGCTCCATTGGCGGCCATGAAAACGTTCCACCAAGGAACACGCGGCGGACGGGATGTCTGGTACGCGACGAAATCGACCGATTCAAACGTTAGCTTGCGCAACAAGTACTCGGCTTGCCCGTTCCCATCTTTCATCCTCGAACAGCTGATCAAGGTATGTTGCACGTCGGCAACCGGGCATGGCATCGTTTTGATCAGATGCTGCAAATCGTCTTGGATGACCAAGAAGTGCACGTTGGATCCTAGCCGTTCAATCGCCAGCTCACCCGCTCGAAAGTCAACTGTCTTGACGCTCCGAACGGCGTCCTGATCGAAGCGCCCCCCAACCTCCACCCGAACTTTGGCCGCTTGCCCCGGACTGCGAGTGTATCCGAGCTGAAGGGCGGTTTGCGCCGAATCATCCAGATAGATCTTGAGCATCACCCCGTGCCCCCATCCTTTGCTTGGTGCATCTAGCCGGTTCACGTCCAGGGCCAGCCGAGCACGAAAATCTCCACTGGCGCCAAGCTTGAATTTCAGGCGCGTGCCACCGACAGGCTTGCCTGCTTCTCGACCTTGCTGCACCAAGAGGCCGGTGGGTTTGACCACCACCCGATCGACACTGCCACTGGGCGGCGGAGAGAACGTCACCAATGGATCTTGAGGCGCGTCTCGCAGCTCGAACTCAGTCTTCTCACCAGCCGACTTTCTCGTTGGCAAGCCCAGGACGGACAGTAGTGCAGCGAAAGGCAGCAAGAAGGACCGCCAAGCGAAGACAGGCATCGCTAGCGAACTAGAAGTAGCCGTGGATGATCTCGGTGAATTCAATGGAAACTGTTTTGGCAAGAAAAAACCGCGTCTCTTTGGCCCTATTAAGTCCGCTGCCTCCCAGCGAAAAACCGGCGCTCGCCAACGTGGCGCGCGACGGCGATTCTGCAGCGGATTGAGCTGAACATAACACATCTAGAATCGTCGGCAACGAAATTATTTCGAAAGAATCAACTCGTTGTTCGCCGTCGAAGCCCGACCTGGGGTGAACTGCCATTTAGACGCTTGCAATGAGTTCCGTCCGAGGATACTCAATTTGTATGTGTCCAGGAAAGACAGCAGGTTTATGTGGTTAGTAACGTGTTTGTTGTCAGAGAAGAAGGTGAAATCTCCGAATAATTTGCTTGTAAGTTGATGTTAATTTGCAATACTGCAGACCAAGGAGTTCGATTTGTTGGCGCCGTGTGCAGTGCGCCAATCAGCCACCATGCGATAGCGTGCGGTTCAATCGACGTTTTGCGTTGGCCGTGTGCTAGCGGGCTGCGACTAATGCAATATTCGAACTAGCGCGTTGTTGCTCATGGATTATCAAACGTGCCTAGCTGGTCAGCTCCACTTTCGTGTCGGTATTGGTTGGCTTTCAGCTAGAGGTGGCGCTGTCTAACTAGTTAGATGGGAAGGCGTTGATGGAGGGCAAGATGTCGGAAGTGGCGGTACACCAGCCTCAGCCACAAGGAGGCGAAAATGCTGACGATCGACATGCGGTAGACGTGCAGGTGTGCTTGACCGTCATTGTTCCCGTCTATAACGAAGCGGAGACGATTCTGCAGGTGCTCGAACGTTTGGCCACTCTGGACATGACGTCTCTGGAAATCGTTGTTGTGGATGACGGCTCCACCGACGGGACTCGAGAGCTGCTACGGGAGGCGCACTGGGAAAACATCCGCGTGATCTTCCAAGAGAAAAATGCGGGGAAGACCGCAGCGGTTCGCCAAGGCATCGCGGTTGCCCAAGGTGAGTACGTGATCGTCCAAGATGCCGACTTAGAATACGATCCACGTGAGATCGAAACTCTGTTGGTGCACAGCCAGCAACACGCCCAAGCAGTCGTGTTCGGCAAACGTCCGAGTTATTGGAATCGACCGTCGCGATGGGTGTTCGCCACCGGCGTGCTCGTGATCGATATTGCAATTTTCTTGGTCTACGGACGATTCGTACGCGATCATGCCACCTGCTACAAGTTGTTACCACGTGACGTCTTGCGTCGGCTGCAGCTTGAGTCCAATGGCTTCGAAGGTTGCATTGAAATCACGACGAAGTTGTTGCGTTTGAAGGTTCCGATTCGGCAGGTCCCGATTACGTATCAGCCCAGAGCCGCTGAGGAGGGCAAGAAGCTGACGTTGGCTTATGGATGGCCAGCGCTGAAGAGTGTCTTTCGATGGAGACGCTGGACTCCTGGCGACTGATGGCATGCAGCCTACGTATGGCGTGAATTGTCAGCGCAATCTGCTTCGTAGTCCATTTTTAGCCGCAGGCTTCAGATGGAGTACCCAGCTATGTCCAGCTCACTTGGCTCCCACTCTGGAACTGTTGTCCGGCTGCGCGCTGCTAAACACGCATTTTCTTGTGCTGTTGATTTGGCCGGACTCGACAAAGTTGGAACAACTGATTTTGCGCAACCACGGGGGCAGCGTGAATGTCAAATGACTCCCAAGCGGCAGCCAAGCGAGTGTACGGGCCCAGGTTGTTGGACCTCTTCCTGGTGTGGCAGATCATCTCGGGATTCGTGTTGACAGCGGATTGGCGGCGCGAGCATCCTGGTTATTCCACTTGGATCCGTTCTGACCTGTCGGATCAAATTGGCGCCGAGTACGACACTATCGCCCGAGCAATTCGGGTAGGAAGAGGATTCTCCGATCCCTTTCGAGAACCAACAGGGCCAACCGCGTGGATGCCACCGGTGCTAGTGTACGTTACCGCTGGACTGTATTGGCTGACGGAAGATGATCGATCAACGGTGATTGCGATCATTGTCATTCTAAATGCGATCGTCATGGGATTAACCGGCTATATCGTGGTCTCCGAAGCCAGGCGACTGCGAATGATCTGGCTGGGGTGCGTGATCCTTGTTTTGGGAATGTGTGCGGATTTTTTTGAACTCTACCAACGTACGCACGATACCTGGCTGGTGCTGTTGTTGCTGAACCTGACCTGGATTGGATTGACTTGGTACGGACATATTTGGAGATCGACCGCATCGCTCGTCGCGTGGGGTGTGTTGGGAGGCGTCTGCGCGTTGTCCAGTCCCATTGCCGGCTGGACTTGGGCGATGGCGACGACGGTCAGCTGGCTTCAGGGCACACCTTCTACCTGGCTACGCGAACCACTGACCACCATCGGCCGCAATCGACGGCTTTGGACGGCCGCATTAGTCTCGGTGGTCGTCGTCACCCCCTGGACGATTCGAAATCGTGTCGTACTGGGTAAATGGATGCCCATCAAATCCAACGGGGTTTATGAGCTGTGGCAATCACAGGTGTTGGACGACGATGGTGTGCTGGACCGCACGTCGGCATTCCAACATCCATGGGGCAGCCCCAACGAGCAGCGTGCCGAGTACGTAGAACAAGGCGAAATTGAGTTTGTGCAAAAACGTTGGCAACCCACCTGGGAATCCATGTGTGACAGTCCCATCGGTGTACTACAGCGCATCTCCAATCGTTGGTTCGCAGCCTGTGTCTACTACCAGCCGCTGATTCCGGAGGATGAACGGTTGGTGTGGCCCATGCGGTACAAGCGTCTTGTCTTTCCGTTACCAATGTTGTTCGCATTGATCATCTTGCTTTGGCGCCCGCGGCCGTTGGATCTCGCCATCCGCAATACCTTTGTCATTGGTGGTTGCTACCTGCTGCCCTATGTGTTGGTAAGTTACTACGACCGTTATGCCGCGCCGTTGATCACCGCCAAGAGTTTGGTCTTGCTGTATGGCATGCATACGTTGCGACTCAGGTTTGCTGAGTGGCAAGCCAAGAAACGGCCTGCCGGGATGGTCGGCGATGTTTCTACCAGCACGTAACCGCATGGCGCTGAGTTGCTGCATCTGTTCGAAGCTTGAAGCCGGGTGCGCACAAAAAAACGCCCCGAACTAGCGGGGCGTTCTTGGTGAAGCTCAGAACGACGTCACGCTTCTTCTTTCTCGAACGGGCTGTAGACCCCTGGCAATGGCACAGGGTACTTGCCGTCGTCGTCGGGCATCGTGGGAGGATCTGTCTTCAACGTGTAGTTGTCGATGCCAGGAGCCAAATCCCAACCGCGTTCCCACAAGTCGTCCCATTTGATGGAGCGACCGGAGTAGCAAGCTTCCCGTCCCAGGATGGCGGTAAACGTCGACTTGGCGCCGTATTCACCTTCGTTGTAGATCTCGCCCCGCATTAGCGCTTCGATCAAATCGTGTTGCTCTTGCTGGTGTCCGTTCAGCCGCTTGCCGGTAAACTTCCAAGCGTTGGGGCCCATGATTTCACCCGATGGGTTGGCGGTCCCCTTGGAACCATGAGCAAACTCGGAGACGTTCAGGAAGACACCGTCTCCCTTCAAGTGACGTCCCTGACTCCACATCTTGGTACCGTCTGCAAACGTGTATTCACAGAAGGTGTGATCAAAGATCTGAGACATGGTGGGATCGCCATCCAAACGGCGCTCGCGTCCCCCCATCCCGTTGCATTCGACCGGGTAGTCGCCCTTGACCCAACAACCGACATCCAAATTGTGGATGTGCTGTTCACAAATCTGGTCACCGGACAGCCAATTGAAGTGATACCAGTTGTTGCACTGATAAGCCATCTCGGTCGGCTCCATCCCGGCGGGCAAGATCTTCTTCAGGTCCGCCATATTGCGATGCCAGATGCCACCGCCATTCCAATACACGCGTTGTGCGATGACGTCGCCAATCGCACCGTCGTGAATCCGCTTGACCGCTTCGATGTAGTGCGGTTCGTGGCGGCGCTGCAAACCGATGCCGATCATCAAGTTCTTTTTCTTCGACTCTTCGACCGCGGCCATGAAGCGTTTGACGCCGGCCACGTCCGCGGCTACGGGCTTCTCGCTGAACACGTGACGCCCTTTGTTGACCGCGTACTCGAACTGCTGCGGCTTGAACGCTGGTGGCGTGGCAATCACCACCAAGTCGCAGTCGACGTCGATGGCCGCCTTGTAGCCGTCCAAGCCCGTGAAGATGCGATCCTCGGGGACGTCCACTTTGTCGGGAAATCCGCGTGTCAGTTGCTTGATGGCGGAGCTCGCTTTGTTGCCGAATGCGTCGGCGACGGCAACCAGTTTCACGTTGCCCTTCGTCTTCATGATGTTGGTGGCGGCACCCTTACCACGTCCACCGCAGCCGATCACAACGAAGCGAATCTCGTCGCTACCTTGAGCATGGGCCATACGCCCGATGTTGGACGCTACCGCCACGCCTGTAGCCGCAACGGTCGAGCTCTTCAGAAAGCCCCGGCGGGACGTACCTTGAGATGCGTCTGTCATGATTAGGATCCTTTATGGAGGAAGTCTGAACGACATAAATGCGTGTAGAAGGGCATATCTTAAACCAAAGGGGCGCGGGAGACCACTGCTGGCTCCACCGCGCCTGCGCCGCCGAGAGGTTCAAAATGGGCCGAATCATTGGTCACCGGCCAGCTCACTAGCGTCCAGGCGCAGGTGTCGGCAGCATGCGTTGCCAGTCTGGATACGTGGGCCGGTGCACCGTGTTTCGGTCGCCCTTGCCAACCGGAGCGGGCGGCGCCTGGTCCAACACTGCTTGCAGCTGCTGACGGCCTGTACGCGCGTCCGCGGAAGCCGAGTTTTCGTCCAAAGGATGCTCTTCATCCAAGTCCTTCGAGATGTCATAGAATCGACCGTCCCGATACAGCTTGTAGCGACCGTTGCGAGCAAACTGGCCCGGCGTCTTGTTCCAATACGGTTGATAGTGGCACAAGACCCAGTCACGTCCTGGCCCGGCAGCACCCGTTAGTTCGGGCAAGAACGACATACCGTCCTTGGGATCCTCGTCGCCCAAGCCGATTCCAGCGAGCCCCGCCAGCGTTGGATAAAAGTCGGTGAATTCGACCAGTCGATTCGACTGCAGGCCGGCGGGTGTATGGTCTTTCCAGTAGGCCACAAAGGGCACGTGCGTTCCCATGTCTTTCATGCCGCCTTTGCCGCCACGAATGGTTCGGCCATTCCACTGCGAGCGGATGCTGACGTTTGTCCCATTGTCCGCAGTGAACATGATGATCGTATTCTCCAGCTGGCCCACATCCTCCACTTGCTGGACGATCCGGCCGATGATCTCGTCCATGTAGTTGACCATCGCAACGAAGTTTTCTTTCTTGTCGCGGGGATCTCCCTTGTTGGTTTCGTGTCCTCGGCTGGCGTCCCCAATCGTGCGGGGCGTGGGCACAAATGGATCGTGCACCAGTAACATGGGGTAATACACGAAGAAGGGCTCGCTTTGATGCCGCTCGATAAAGTCGCACACAAAGTCACAGAGCATGTCGGGACCATAAAGATCTTGGTTGTCCTGACTCGATAGGAACTTTCCGTTGTGTTCCAAAACGGGACTCCAAAACCGCTCGCCACCACCTCCGGCCTTGCCTTTGCCCTTGGTCAGTTGCCAGAGCATGAACTCGTCGAATCCCGCATCCACCGGACGTTGGTTGCTTTCGTAGCCTGGCAGCTTGTTCGTCAGCCCGTTCAGTTGCCACTTGCCCGCAATCGCGGTGTGATAGCCCGCGGACTTCATCAGATGGCCGAAGGTCTTTTGATCGGGATTGAGATAACCAAAGTGCGTGTAGTTGCGAAAGTTGTATTGCCCGGTCATGAGTTTGACGCGCGAGGTCGTGCAAATCGGTGTCGAGTAGCAATGTTGGAATTGGACGCCCAGGCGAGCCAGGCGATCGATATGCGGCGTTTGGTAGTCTTCCGCGCCGTAGCAGCCAATCGCCTCCCAGCTGATGTCGTCTGCCATGATCAGGATCACGTTCGGCCGCTGCTCATCGCCCGCAGCCGGGCAGCTCGTCCAAGCACTCCAGATCACTACGCACGCCATCACCGTTCGTTTCATCGCCAGCAACATCTCAGCTCTCCCCACAGTCGTTTGACGGAAGCCAGTATTCTAGTGCGTTCTACGCCGCCGTGTTCTCCATCTGCCGCAACGCTTGCGGCAGCACGTTCGTGATACCCACGCCGCGAACGATCAACCATCCGAATACGCGCCGTCGGCTCCGTGTCCATCGCTGGGGTGGCCGGTCTTGTGTGTCCGACACACGACCCGTGTACGCTGTGGCATCAGCTGGCAATTTACCTTAGCCTATTGCTGTTGGAAAACGATACATCAGGCTCTTGGAAGTCTTCTGGATTGACGTTTACTAGTCGATCCTCTCGAGATCTCTACTGAGTTCCCCCGTCCGTGTTCCCTTGCTTAGACCATGAATTCGTCTGTGGCAACTACGCCATTCTCCGGATACTTTGCGTTTACCGTGGCATAGGCTGCGATCCGCAATAATTCCGGCTCCGTTGCACGGAATAGTTCTGTTCGCCCGCGTCGTACTCGTACTCAGCTCTGCGGTGCTCGTACTCGAGCGCAGGTTCGGATACCGCATCATCGATCGACACCTGGCAGCCGTCGAGCCGGTTATGATCGAAGACATGATCAGTCATCGCAACGTGGATTCGAGCAGGAGCACGAGTACCGGGCTGCGCCGTGAGCACCAGTACGACAGCACTTCACTGTCAGAAGTTGGTGCTCGCCTGTTGCTGAGCGCGAGAACATGTCATTGGTGACATGTTCTCACCGGCTGATTCGCCAGGTCAAGTTGAGCGGTGACCTAAGCATCAATCGGACAACTGCGAGCGGGTCGGATTCTGGCTCGCAAGAACGCTGGAGACCAGGGGCATTGCCTCAGTCAAATTGTGACCATTTTGTGCCTAAAGATTTTCCCAGCTTAGGACGTCCCGTCTTTGGGCGGCACAGTGTCTATTTGGCACAGCAAAGTGGTTGCCCCAGCGTTTTGCAGGTTCAAATACCTGCAACCCAAGAAAAACAAGTAGCTGAGGCGGGACTCGAACCCGCACGAGGGATACCCCTCACAGGATTTTAAATCCTGTGTGTCTGCCATTCCACCACTCAGCCAGCTGCGTTCCGTCCACGCCTGTTGCTACGACGCTCGTCATCCACCGAAGGTTCTTGCTAACCACGTTCGTGGTCAGAATGCACAGGGTATTCCTGGGAACTCCATGCCCTACGCCGTTCGAACTGACGAGCGACCCAACCTGTTCAGCAGGCGTCAATAATAGCTGTGTCTGGCGAACAGGAAAAGGCAGTGCATGGGTGCAAATCAGCTGCCACGTGATCGCATGCGGTTGGCACCGCGTTTTGTGAGAACGGTGCGCTGGCGCGCCTCGGCTGATGAATGCCGATGTTGTTCAACGCTGCTGCAGTGCGATACGGCGGACGTGTCAACGCAGCAGCTGCACTGACAGCTGTTTGATGCAGCGCATGCCAACGCGGGATGCCCAAGGCACGTCGACGGGCGGTACCGCGAGTCGCAGAGCGGGATAGCGAGTGAACAGATGCTGCAAGGCAATCTCCGTTTCGGCCTTGGCTAA
The DNA here is from genome assembly GCA_028289675.1 of Pirellulaceae bacterium. Taxonomy (GTDB): domain Bacteria; phylum Planctomycetota; class Planctomycetia; order Pirellulales; family Pirellulaceae; genus Aureliella. The sequence goes on along the minus strand of JANQOL010000186.1, from coordinate 4,171 downwards.
CTTCAGCCCCAGGCAGACGTGGATGCCCGAGCCAAAGGCCAGATGCGGATTGGGTGCGCGGCGAATATCAAACTGTTCCGGCCGATCAAACTTGGCTGGATCCGCGTTGGCCGCTCCTAGCATGGCCAAAATATAGTCACCTCGCTGCAGCTGAACTCCGTGAAACTCGCCCGACTTGAGCACAAAACGAGGTTTGCTCATCTGCACTGGCGAATTGAATCGTAGCGTTTCCTCGACGGCCGATGGAGCCAGTGTCCAGTCTTGCTGCAATTGAGCAAGCTGCTCGGGATGGGTCAGCAAGCTGTAGATGCTCGTGGAAAGCAGGTGAACAGTGGTCTCGTGACCGGCAACCAGCAGCAAAAATACGATGGACACCAGTTCATCATGGTTCAGTTGATCTCCGTCCGCCTCCATCTGTACCAACGTAGTCATCAGTCCCGCCCGAGGTTGGCGGCGCACCTGCTTGAACTGTTGATCCAAGTAACGCAGCAGCTTCATCAGGCTGGGAATCATCCGGACCAGTCCCCAACCCGAACGCACTTCCGCAAAACCTTTGAACCACCTTTCGAACTTAGGCCGATCCTCGGCCGGCAACCCGAGTACTTCGCAGATGACCGTCAACGGTAGTTGACGACAGAATCCAGGCAGCAAATCGACACCGCCGTTTTCAGTTCGGCGGCCCTTGGATTCAATGTCGCTTAGCAACCGGTCGACGATGTCCGTGATCGGCTCCCGTAGGGCTTCCACCTCCTGCCTCAAGAAGGCTTGATCGACCAAGGAACGCAGCCGACGATGTTCCGCACCATCGACGGCCAGCATATTGTTGGCTAGTCGCGACAAGTACTTGGGCATCCACCACTTCATGCCGGGCAGTTGACGCTTGCCGGCTCGACGCGGATCGCGTCCAAACCGCTCTTGATCTCGCAATACGTCTTGGGCAGCTTGCCAAGTGGTCGCAAACCAGCATTGTCCCGCGAGCAAGACTTTGCTGCGAACCACTGCGCCATCCTGATGCATCTGCCGCCAGATCGGAAATGGATCTCGCTGGGCTGCTGCCGAGCCCAAGTCGTATTTGTGAACGGGAACGCTCAGCGGTTCGGTCCTTGGCAGGTGTGTTTCATTCGGTTCCGCGTCGTAGGAATATCAAAACAGCGAAGCATTGGAAGAAAGCGTACGCCTGCGGCTGACGGCTAAACACGGCTGAGCAGCATGCCGTTGAACTATATCACGTTGACTTTTTGTTTAGCCGTTGGCCCTAAGCGTACAGATTCTCATGCCATGTACGCCTACGGCTAACTGCTAAACGATCACAAATGTGGCTTGACTGGTGCGAAACGCGGCATCGTGTTGTAGCCGGTCTTCAGCCTGCTAGTGCGAATCGCACGGACATATGGCCTGCGTCATCAACGGAATGGTTGCTCATTCCGTGGAAAACAGGCCACATCAAAACCAAAATGCTCTAGCTGCAGTCGACCCATTGGCCCGATTCAGCGGACGCCTGCAAGCACTGGCAAATGTGGATGGCATCGCGAGCTGTTTTTCCATCCAGGCGCGGTTCGACCTGGCCCGATTCAATGGAGCGTGCCGCATCGGCTATCTCATTGGCGAACGCGTCAATCTCATCGCCGCCGGTCAGTGTGGGACTCTCCGAGTTGCCGTCCTGCCCCAAAACCCGCAGCGGCATGATCTCAGGGCCAGAAGTCAGTGCCGCCAGTTCAAACTGCATGGCCGCCTGTTCGAACTGAATCTCGAATCCATGGCAAAACGGCCGCGCTGTTTGCTGGCTTACTCCGCTGGAGGTGCCGACGACGATCTGGGAATCCTGAAACTCCATCAACGTCTGACAGTACTGCACCACACCTTGATGCAGCTCCGCCGAACAGCTCACTCGACGCGGCATGCCAAACATCAAGCGGATAAAGTGCGTGTCATGAACGTGCAGGTCAATCAGCGGTCCACCTACCCGCGAGGGATCGTAAAAATCCGGAATCCAGTCCGGCGGTGAGATCACACGCTTAAAGTAGCCGCGACGGGCGGCACCGTACTTCTGACTAAGGTGTGCCTGGTAAGCGAATTCGAATTCTCCCATATAAGGCAGGACCTGAGCTACGAGCACTTGGCGATCGCAGCGCTGTGCAGTTTCCAGGATCGTATCGCAGTCCTGCGTGTTCAGCCCCAACGGCTTCTCGCACAAGACATGTTTACCGGCTTCCAGTGCTTTGCACGCGGCATCGACGTGCAAGTTGGGCGGCAAGCAAATGTCGACCAGGTCGATGTCCGGGTCGGTCAGGATTTCGTCCAACGTCTCGTAGACCTTCAGTCCATGCAGCGGAATCTGTTCACCGGGTGGTCCAAAGTTGCCTTTGATGCTGGTCCAGTCGCCAGCTCGCTTGGCTGGGTTGCGCGAACAGAAGGCATCCAACATGGCCGATGGGCAACGTTGATAGGCCAGATAGTGAATCCAGCCCATGAATCCGACACCTGCAATCGCCGCTCGCAACATTGTGTTCACCGTTCGCCATCATCGAGAAATCAAATCCGCTGGCCGAGTATACCTGATTACCGGCAGCACCACAGACGATCACATCGTCGCCGCGGCCAGACGGTTGCACGGCGACAGACCTGGGAAGATAATGCTCCGCTAACTTAATCGGTAGGGCACGTCCCGAAATGCCTGAAATTCAATGAGGTGGTAAGTATGTTTCGTTGCTTTGTGGCGATCGCGTTAACAGGACTGTTGGGGCTGGCGGGCGGCGCGGTGGCCGTTGGTGACGAGTATCTCAACGGTATTCGATGGGACAAACCAGCCATCATAACACCGGGCGAATCGGATTCTCAGCCGCCTTCGGACGCGATCGTACTGTTCAATGGCCGGGACCTGGACAACTGGCACAACGGCGAAAACTGGTCGGTGCGAGATGGCATCATATACGCCGGCAAAGGTCCGATTCGTACCAAGGAAGAGTTTGGCGACTGCCAACTGCACATCGAATGGTCCTCTCCGTCGGAAGTCAAAGGGGATGGGCAAGGCCGCGGCAACAGCGGCGTGTTCCTGATGGGCATCTATGAAATCCAAGTGTTGGATTCCTACGATAACGAGACCTACTTTGATGGTCAGGCTGGCGCGATTTACAAGCAGACTCCGCCGATGGTCAACGCGATGCGGAAACCTGGCGAGTGGAATAGCTATGACATTCTGTGGACGGGGCCGCGATTCAATGAGGATGGCACTCTCAAATCCCCGGCGTATATCACCGCCATTCACAACGGAGTCGTCATTCAAAACCACTTTGCGCTGTTGGGTGATACGCCTTACAACCGACCACCAAAGTACAAGCCACATAAGTCCGTTGGACCGATCGCACTGCAAGATCATGGCAATCCCGTTCGGTTTCGAAATATCTGGATCCGCCCCATGCAGCCCATTGGCCAGGAACAAGCTCGCTCACCCTTCATTCGCAAGGGCGATCGGGAGATTCCCATCGAACCTGAGACAGATGCCAACTAACAGCCGGGCGAGTGGGCCGCGCGTAATTCTCTTGTACCGAAGGATGTTTTGAATTGGACGCTCGATTTGTTGTTTTGCCTGGAGATGGCATTGGTCCGGAAATTGTCGCCCAAGCTCTGCGGGTACTGAAAGCGATTGGTGATAAGTTCAGCCACCAATTTACGACAGAAGAATGTTTGATCGGGGGCATCGCCATCGATCAGACCGGTGATCCGTTGCCCGAGGAGACGGTCCGGGCGTGCCGAGACAGTCAATCTGTCTTGCTGGGCGCCGTTGGCGGACCCAAGTGGGATGATCCATCGGCCAAGACACGACCCGAAGCCGGATTGTTGAAGATTCGCAAGGAGCTGGGCCTGTTCGCCAACTTGCGTCCCATCGCACCATTTGCCGAGTTGCTGGATGCTTCGCCGCTCAAGCGTGAGATTGTCGAAGGCACCGACATCTTGTTTTTTCGTGAATTGACTGGCGGCATTTATTTTGGCCCATCGGCGTGCGAATCTAAGCCGAATGGTGAGGAAGTCGCGCGCAGCACGATGGTCTACGAGACGCATGAGATCGAACGCATTTTCCGCTTGGCAGCGGATGCGGCCAAAATTCGACGCGGTAAGTTGACCATGGTGGACAAGGCCAATGTGCTAGAAGCCAGCCGGCTGTGGCGCCGCG
>JANQOL010000159.1 GCA_028289675.1 Pirellulaceae bacterium | reverse complement strand
GTAGGTGTCCCCGACGCACCAGGTCTGGCCGCCAGCGTATTTGAGGCCGTCGCCGCGCAGGGCATCTTTGTGGACATGATCGTACAGAGTTACGATGGCTTCCAAGGTGAGACGAGTATCAGCTTTACGATTCCTCGGACCCAGTTCGACCGCGCCCGCGAAGTCGCTCAAGAGATCGAAAGCAAATTCTCTGTGCGGCGTGTGCAGTGCAGTAAAGACATTGCCAAACTGTCGGTCAGCGGAATTGGATTGCGCAGTCACACCAGCGTCGCAATCGGGATGTTTGACGTTCTAGCAAAAGCTGGCATCAATGTCGAAATGATCAACACCAGCGAGCTGCGAGTTAACGTGGTGGTTCAAAGCAAGCACGGCGGTCAGGCTTTGAAGTGTTTGACGGGACAATTCGCCGACAATCTGACCTGATGGTCCGCTGCCGACTGAGCTTAGCCTTCCGTTAGACCGCTGGAGTCCAGGCTTTGGCCGTCCGCGGTGCCCTGCCCTTTGATGCTTGGAAGCGGCAAGCCTGCACTTTAGTCCCAAACCCTAGTTGGCGTTTTCGAGCGATGGTAACGGCTGGCGGTTAGATGCGCTCGAGTCAGCGGGCCGCCAGTGCTGAATTTGTTCGTCGCCGAGTTGCCAACACAAGAAAGCTTCTTGGCCAAACATCAACGTTGGAAATTCGATCAGCCCAGCCTCGGGTTGACGCAATAAAACTCCCAGGGATTCCAACTCTTCGCGAAACTGCCAAATCCGCTCGTATTCTTCCTGCAAATCGGCCCGACTCTCTGCCATTTCGTCGTCATATTGGCTGCCTGCGGACCGAGAGCCGCGACGTAACAAGCGATGCAGATCTGACCGGCGGCCGGTGACGCTACGGAAGATGGCTCCGATGTCCGCGGCGATCGATTTGATCAGCGGCAGCATGGCGTTAGCTTCGGCCAACGTAAAGTATTTGGCCACGCGTTGGGTCACTTGATTGTCGTGCATGTTGCGTTGACCTACCGCTGGAACAGTCCAGCTTGGAGGACGGACGTTAGGAATTTGGCCGGCAAACGAGAACTGCGAGTCTCCTTAGCAGGTATTCTTCCTTTCTACAATAATTCAACAAGGCGGCACGCATGCAAAATTAACAGTCATCGGCCGGAAAGTCCGCAGCGCGAATATATCAATTATCGGTGGTTTGCTGCCGATAACGCATAAAGCGCGCTCGCGACCACAACTAGGAGTTCTTCCAGTTAGCAATTGTTCCACGGAGGTGCGATATGTACGGTGGAAAAAAGATGCTGGCATTCGTGGTGCTTTGCGGAACCTCGTCTTTTCTGGCATTCGTCCAGGCTCAGCAAACGACATCCAGCTCTACTACTTCTGGCACGCCAGCCCCGCCAGCGACCTTGGTACGGGATCCGCTAACAGGCAGGCTGTTTCAGCAGCAAGTGGTTAACGTCCAAGTTCCCACGACGACTTGGGAATCCAAACCTGTTACTCAAACCGTATATGAGCCCCGGATCGTCACTAGCTATGTACCTCAATCTAGAACTGTTTACGCAGCTCACACGCAATATGTTCTTCAGTCTCGCGTGCGCGGGCGTTGGAATCCGTTTCGGCGCGAAACACTGACCTACCGCTACGTGCCGGTAACGACTTGGGTACCAACGACGCAAACGGTTTCCACTGCTGTTTCGAGTCAGCAGTGGGTTGCCAAACAGCAAACCGTCATGGTAGCTCAACCGGTTCAGCGCATGACGACCCAGCAACAAGTCGTGCAAACAGAAGTGCCGCAGCCTGGGGTCGCAACATTGGCCTCGCGTCCGCGGTTACTCCCAGCGCGGCCGCTGGCTCGCATTCCCTTGCTCGCTCGGCAACGGGTCCTGCCTTGGGCACCAAGGTCGACGGCCTCACCGACGATGGTCGCTAGTTCAGGGCTGCGGCCAATTGCCGGTACGAACGCGGTAGCGGCCATCAAGACAGCCAACTACTCGGCGCCGTTGCGAACGGCCTCCAACCCGAGTCTCGGCTCAAGAGATGCTATCCAATCAGGCATGGCCGCTACGGTCCTGAGGTAACCAGAGCGATTTTGCTTTTCGTGTGCCTGTGTTCGACAAATAGTCAACCACCAGCGTTGATGATCCAGACCATTTGTCCGTGCGATTCGCACTACGTTGGTGGCCGGTGGTCGCCGGAGCACGCCCACCGGATTCAAGCACGGATCGGTCAGCCAAACGCAGCAGCGGCGCGATTTCGCACGCCCCGCCGATTGTCCTGAAAAA
>JANQOL010000338.1 GCA_028289675.1 Pirellulaceae bacterium | reverse complement strand
GCGAACCACGCCCCTTCAGCGGCGCGACAATCAGCGAAGGGCGCTGACCCGTCAATGCAGCCCAATTCATGCGATGAGTCGTCGGTTCGCTGGCAATTGCATGGTACCGCCATGGACCGGAGGGCGTGTGTTCGAGCCAACCAATGGTGCCTCCGGAGTCCGAGTTGCGGAATTGCCAGTCGGCTCCCAATGCAAAGTCGACTCGCCCATCACCATTGATGTCATGGGCAGCAAAACAGACATTGTCGAACTTGGCTGCTGGCGTGGAATAGATTTCATGGACCTCCCAGTCCGGTCCTTCCAGCCAGATCACGCGCTTGCTGTCAACGATGGCGATATCCAGATTGCCGTCGACGTTGACGTCCAGGCAGCGCACGGCATATCCCACCTTCAGCTCGATCGGCAACTGTTGAACACGAAAATCAAGAGTGTTCTGCGCACATGCGGAATTAGATAGCCAGACCATCACGCTGAGGGAAGTCATCCCCAAAACAAGAGGAAGCGAAACACGCATAGATTCTGTCTCCGTTCCAAACAGGAAATGAACTAGCGGTCGCTAGGATGCTGCTGAACTGCATGCGATGCGCACTAGAACGTATTCCCGCGGGCACTTAAGCTGTATGTTCAAACAAAGCGTGGTTGACCGACGCGTGTCGTGTCGATTCGAGCCAATCTACCACAAATGGTCATGTGCTTATCCGGCGAGGACGCAATGAGCTATTTTCGAGTCGAGGCCCCTCATCAGGCTGAGTTCGAGCGGCACGGTTATCTGCTCGTTCCTCAATTGTTTAGCGCCGAAGAAACGAATTTGATTAGTGAATACGCGCGAGCTGATGCGGGGGTTGCGGCCAAGGCAACTAGCCGAGCTGACGCTCAAGGCGGGACAACGACGTTGGCGCTAAGCAACGATTTGGGGGAGGATCTTTACGCTGCGGTGGTCCGGTCTGGTCGAGTGGCCGGCAACATGCAGCGGTTGCTGGGCGACGAAGTGTATCACTACCATCACAAGATGATGCTCAAAGAGCCCATTGTGGGAGGCGCGTGGGAGTGGCACCAAGATTATGGCTACTGGTACGACTTTGGCTGCCTGTATCCCTCGATGGCCAGTTGTTTCATTGCCGTTGATCGGGCCACCCGAGAAAACGGTTGCTTGCAAGTGATTCCCGGCTCGCACCACTTGGGCAGAATGAACCACATGCCCGTCGGCGGTCAAACCGGCGCTGATCCGGAGCGTGTGCAGGCCGTGTTGTCTCGCTCCGAGGTGGTTCACGTAGAAATGGAACCCGGCGACGGGCTCTTCTTCCACGGCAACTTGTTGCATTGCTCGGACCAAAACAAGAGTTCCGATCCTAGGTGGTCGCTGATTTGTTGCTACAACACTAAATCCAACAACCCGTATAAAGAATCGCGGCATCCTAGCTATACACCGCTACGGCAATTGGAAGACGTGGAGTTCGCACCACTGGCGCGCGAGCTGGTTGCCGCTATTCGTCCGTGACACATCCTTCGGACGCACTCTTGACGTTCTTGATGTACTTGTAGAGAGTGCCGCGTGTGACCTTCGGCGGCGGCGCTTGCCAAGCTGCCCGGCGCTGTTGGAGTTCTTCGGTCGAAACATCCACGTCCAGACGATTGGTCTCCGCATCCAAGGTAACTACGTCACCGTCCTGAACTAGCGCGATGGGTCCTCCCACCTGAGCCTCCGGCGTGACATGGCCGACAATAAATCCGTGCGATCCTCCGGAGAAACGACCATCGGTCAGCAAGGCGACATGCTTGCCCAGCCCGGCGCCCATGATGGCGGACGTGGGAGTTAGCATTTCGGGCATTCCAGGACCACCTTGAGGGCCTTCGTAGCGGATGATGATCACATCACCTTTACCGATATGCCCATCTTCCAGAGCACGCAGCATGTCTTCTTCACTGTCGAAACACTTGGCCGGACCGGAGAAGTGCAGTCCTTCTTTGCCGGTAATCTTGGCTACGGAACCTTCGGGTGCCAAATTGCCGCGCAGAATCTGAATGTGACCGGTGGCTTTGATGGGTTGATCCATAGGTTGCACGATCGTCTGGTCAGAAGTCAGTCCCGGCAGAGACTCCAGGTTCTCGGCTAGCGTTTGACCCGTGCAAGTCATGCAATCGCCGTTCAAGAGTCCCTTCTCGAGCAAATACTTCATGACACCTGGTGTTCCACCCACGGAATGCAAATCTTCTTGGACGAATTTTCCACTGGGTTTCAAATCAGCGATGAAGGGCACCCGATCGCTGACTGCTTGAAAGTCATCAATGCCCAGTTCAACGCCAACGCTGCGTGCCATGGCGATCAAATGCAGGACCGCGTTCGTGGAACCACCCAGGGCAATGACGACGACCATTGCGTTTTCAAAGGCCTCGCGGGTCATGATGTCGCTGGGCTTCAGATCGCGTTCCAGCAACTTCAAGATGGCCTTACCGGCGCGCTGGCATTCATCGATCTTGGCGGGGTCTTCGGCTGGGATGGATCCGCTATACGGTAGACTCATGCCCAGGGCTTCAATGGCGGATGCCATCGTGTTGGCAGTGTACATTCCACCGCAGGCACCCGCTCCAGGGCACGCATGACGCACAATTTGCTCACGTTCTTCATCAGTGATCTCGCCCGCCAGGTACTGGCCGTAACACTGGAATGCGGAAACGATGTCCAACGTGTGCCCATTCCACTTGCCCGGACGGATTGTTCCACCGTAGACCATGATCGACGGACGATTCAGTCGTCCCATGGCCATCACGCATCCCGGCATGTTCTTATCACAGCCCGGCAGTGTGATGAGTGCGTCGTACCACTGGCCACCCATGATGGTCTCAATCGAGTCGGCGATCAGATCGCGCGACTGCAACGAAAAACTCATCCCATCGGTGCCCATCGACATTCCGTCGCTGACGCCGACCGTGTTGAATCGCATGCCCACTAGACCAGCTTGAGCGACTCCCGCTTTGACCGCCTCGGACAGCTTGTTTAGATGCATGTTGCAGGAGTTGCCTTCATACCACACGCTGCCAATGCCCACCTGGGCCTTGTCCATGTCTTCTGGCTTCAGGCCAGTGGCGTACAACATGGCCTGGGAAGCTCCCTGGCTCTTCGGCTGAGTAATGCGAGAACTGTATTTGTTGAGTGGTTGCGCCATGGTGGTAGTAAACCGAGAAAAACTGGTGGCAGGTGGTAGAGGTGGCCGTCGGACTGGGTGGTTGAGGGGTCGCCCACCGCAAACGACAGCCGTCGCACCCTGTGGGTTCACAAGTCTACTTGTGATAAGCGTCAGTGGGTAGCACGTCGGCCCCGCCCAGCTGGTTCGCACAAAATGCCGCTATGGTAGGATGCTTTGGGGCGGTGCCGCGGAATTCGCTGGATGTAGTTCGTCAATAGCTCCGGCACGGGTCTGCGGGGCAACTTAATAGCAGTTATCGGAGATTGGCCAATGCACAGCAATTCAAACGCAACAATGGGGTGGATAGTCGCAATCATTGCCGTTACCTGCGCGCCGTCGAGTGCGCAAGAAAGGAAAATTCCGGATTCTGCGGATCAAACTTCAACATCCGTGGGCGAGCCGGACGAGGGATTTCGCTGGCTGTTCGATGGCAAGACTTTGGACGGCTGGGAAGGAAATCACGACTATTTTCGCGTTGAACAGCAAGCGATCGTGGCAGGCACACTGCAAGACAAGATTCCACATAATCAGTTTCTTTGTACGGAAAAGGAGTTTGACAACTTTGATTTGCGTCTGGAAGTTCGTCTGAAGGGTCAAGGCAACAACGCAGGTATTCAATTTCGCTCGCAACGAATTCCGGGCAGCCATGAAGTGAGGGGGTATCAATGCGATGTAGGTGTTGCCTGGAACCGGCCGGTGTGGGGCGGGTTGTACGACGAATCCAGACGCCGCAAGATGCTGGCTGAAGGGCCACGAGAATCGCTGCCCAAGTGGATCAAAGCCGACGGTTGGAACGAAATGCGGATTCTAGCCCGCGGAGAGAATATTCAGTTGTTCGTCAACGGCCATAAGACAATTGAATACGTCGAGGAAGATTCAGACATTGCCCGCACGGGAATCGTTGGCTTGCAGATTCACTCGGGACCGCCGACCGAGGCTTGGTACCGTAAAATTCGTATCCAAGAGTTTCCGGCGGAGTCCGCCTCGCCTTCGCGTTAACGCTTGGAACGTGTTGCGAATCTCTGACATCGAGCTGTCGACCGACAGTAAGCTACGAACTTGCTTGGATTTGTCCGCATGAGAGACCGATTTGCCTTTTTCGATCTGGGCAACGTGCTGGTGACGTTCGAGCATCGCTTGGCCGTGGAACAGTTGGCCTCACTGACCGAACAATCTCCACAGAGGGTACACCAAGTTGTCTTTGAGTCCGGATTGCAGAATCGATACGAGACAGGTTTGGTTGACAGTCAAGAGTTCACGCGACGTGTCCAACAGGAACTCGGCACGGAACAATCCCAGTCAGCTATTCTGGAAGCGGTTAGCGCCATCTTCGAGCCGAATCCACCCATCACCGGCGTGTTGCAGATGATCCGGGATGCCGACGTGCCGATGGGCGTATTGTCCAATACTTGCCAAGCACACTGGGAGTGGATTCAGGCGCGTGAATGGCCACTTCCCGGGCAGTGGTTTGACGTTCAGATTCTGAGCTATGAAGTAGGCAGTATGAAGCCAGCTCCGGAGATCTATCAGGCCGCGGAACAGGCTGCCGACTGTCCGGCCGAAGGCATCTTCTTTACCGATGATCGTCCGGAAAATGTGGCCGCCGCCCGGCAGCGCGGCTGGACGGCACATCTGTTTGAGTCCACTGAGAAGCTATCCACACAAATGTGGGTTTGGCTAGAACGGTGAATCCAGCGCCAGTGCGTGTCGGACCTGGATGGCTGGCTACGGAGCGTGAGTTTCGGATAGCCACGCCAGTGTAGACAAGTAAAATGAAGCGTTGTCCGTCTTCCCGCCGCATAGATGCCCATCCCATGTCTCAAGCCGTCAGCAGTACCGACGCGAACTCCCGCCCAAGACATCCCGTGGCCGTGATCGACATCGGCGCTACCAGCATTCGGATGGCAGTGGCCGAAATTGACGAAGAAGGAAACGTGCATCCACTGGAGACTTTGACTCAGCCAGCGTCGCTGGGCAAGGACACATTTACGTCGCGCCGAATCCGCAAAAGCTCTATCGAGGAATGTGTGCGGATCCTGAAAAGCTACCGCCGATCATTGCTGGAATATGGAATTACACGACCCGATCAGGTACGCGTAGTGGCTACTAGTGCGGTGCGGGAAGCCATGAATCGGCTGGCGTTCTTGGACCGCGTGTACATCGCCACCGGCATGGAAGTCGAACCCTTGGATGAGGCAGAGGTTAGCCGCATTACCTACATGGGCATCCAGCCGCAGCTGCAGGCTGATCCCAAGCTGGCATCCAGTCGGTCGGTCGTCGTCGAGGTGGGAGGCGGCAACACGGAAATTCTGGTAGTGCAGTCCGGCAACGTTCTGTTTTCGCACAACTATCGGCTCGGCTCACTCCGGCTGCAGGAGATGCTGGGAAAATTCGACGCACCGCCCGGCAAACAGCGGGCGATCATGGAGAGTCAAATCCTGCGGGTAGTAGCTCAGATTCGGGAGCATGTGACCACGGATTCGCCCCTGGAAATGATCGCCATTGGCGGTGATGTGCGGTTTGCGGCCGGGCATCTTGTCGAAGATCGAGATGCTGCTTTGGCATATCTGAGCGTGGACAAGCTGAACGAATTCACACGCGAGATGCTGCGGCTGAGTGAAGACGAAATTGTCATCAAGTACGGCTTGAACTTTCAAGACGCAGAAACGGTTGCACCCGCGTTGCTGAGTTATGTCTTGATAGCTCGTGGTTTCGAACAGCAAGAAATCGCGGTCTCCAGTACCAATTTGCGAGACGGGCTGCTGCAAGATTTGGCGATTCGCGATGTGTGGACAGCCAATTTTCGCAGCCAGATCATCCGCTCCGCTATCTCTCTGGGACGCCGATTCGATTTTGATGAGAAACACGCGCGGCATGTCGCCACACTGTGCCGCAAGTTGTTTTCGGAACTACAGAACGAACATCAACTGGAACCGCGTCTGGAACTGCTGCTGTATCTGGCAGCATTGCTGCATGAGATTGGCTTGTACATCAATACACGCAGCAATCACAAACACACGATGTATCTCATTCGGCACAGCGAGTTGTTTGGGTTAAGCCGCAGAGACGTACTCCTGGTGGCGCTCGTGGCCCGTTATCATCGCCGCAGCAGTCCTCAGCCGCAGCACGATGGATACTCGACGCTGGACCGAGGAGATCGAGTGGTGGTGTCCAAGCTGGCGGCCATATTGCGGTTGGCTATCGCTCTGGACGATTCCCGCAGCCAACGAGTCGCCGACATTCATTGTCGAGTCGACACCGAGAAGCTCGTCATTTTCGCAAAGGGGCTGGAAGACGTATCATTGGAGCAGATGGCGCTGCGGCAAAGTGGCAGCCTGTTTCAAGAGACGTTTGGCATGCCGGCTCAAATTCGCCCCACTCCCAGATTGCAATAGCTTCGGTCGAGTGAACTTTGACCAACTGGAAGCATTTCGGGTTAAGCATCGTCTCGTGAATGGTTGGCGGTCAGGCGCTAGCCCGGATATCTTACACCCGTTCAACAATTGCAAAGCGCAAATCAGCCGCCACGCGATAGCGTGCGGTTCTCCCAACTTTTGCGTCGGCCACGTGCTGTCGCACTGCGGCAAAGCAATATTCGGGCTAGCTGCCGGTGTGCCGACGATACCCGCGGCTAGAGCCGTCGACTCACAAGGTGGGAGGCGCTGTCCAGCTAGGCGGCTTGCTCTCGGGAGACCATAGAGTCGACTTCGCAAGGTGCATCTTTGGGTTGCTGGTGCGCCGAACCTGGCTTTTGCGCAGCCAAATGTTCGTGCCAAGCCTGATGCCATTTAGGAAACGTTGGAATAGAAACCGCTCCGTCGCGCTGCACAGCACGACGAGTGACTCCAACGGGTAGACGGGCTAACGTTTCGCAAGTCATGCGTAGTTTGTAAGTTGTTCGATCAGGGCCACGCCACAGGTGTGCGAGTTGTTTGAAGCTGCTGCGAACAAATCCGCCTTTCGCAGCCGCGCGAGCCCACTTGCCCGGCCCCGCCGCGGAACGTTGCACGGACCCAGACAGTATTAGTTCATGCGGAACGTCTCGTCCTCGAACCCGATAGGCGTCTCGCATCAAGCTGTTCATGAGCTGAACTCGCAACTGAGCACGCTGCCAACATACGCTGCTCGGATGTTGACGATAGTAGAGTAGGATTTCCGCGAGGTTTGCGAGGCGGCCGCGACGAGAGAGTCGAAGCCACAAATCATGATCTTCGATCCATTGATACTGTTCGCGATAACCTCCTACGGCTCGGACAGCTTCGGTGCGCATCATCGTTGTTGGATGGAAATGACCTGTGCGACGGTGGAGCAGATGTTTCACGATCTCCGCGTGTTGTTCGGGTAGGCGGCTCACCGCCAGTGGGTCACTCTGGTGATCGATTTCCAAAATGGATCCGCCTACGACCACGCATTCGGGATGATCCCTCAAGTACCGTTGCTGAGTCTGTAACCGGTCGGGTTGGGCGATGTCGTCACAGTCCATGCGGCAGATTAGTGGCCCACGCGCTTGACGCCAGCCGGTGTTCAATGCGGAAACGATGCCGGCATTGGTTTGATGGATGACGCGAATGCGCGAATCCTGGCGAGCGAACCAGTCCGCCACTTCACCGCTACCGTCGGAGCTGCCGTCGTTGACACATATCATCTCCCAGTCGCCAAAGGTCTGCTCAACCACGCTGGCCAGAGCATCGATCAAGTACGGTCCACCGTTGTAAATGGGCACGACAACAGAGATTAGCGGCTCGCGCATCGCGGGTATCTTTGCTTGATTTTGGTGCTGGGCGAACAGGGACTAAGCGGCTTGGGACTGACGACGGATGCGTTGCCACTGTGGGCAGACAATGTGTCGATCATCTAGTTGGCCGGGGCGAAACCAACTTGGCGGAGCGTATACACAGTGCTGCGGACGCTGGTTCAGCCATGCTGCCCACCAGCTAAACGTGCTGTTGGCGATGATGCAGCAAGCGGCCTGACTCATGAGCACCAGGTCCTCGTGGGCCGTGCTGGCGTCGTTGTGGTCGACCCAGTGTGTGGTCCACGGCAAGCGTACATGCCGCTTGCACCAGTCCATGTCATTGGAGAACACGAACACTTCTATCTGATCGCGCCGTGCTGCCCAGTCCGTCAGGCTGCCCAGATAGTAGTCCAGCTCCAGGTGTGCATACAGCTTGGACGCTTGCGGGTTGCTCAAGTAGTCGCCGCGCCGGAGGTGTATCACCGCGCTATTGGTGCTCTGGATGCGTTCGGAAACTCGCTGGCTCGGAGCGCTCAGCGGATGAGCGAGCTGGAATTGCCGCAGCAATTCGGGCCGCATGCCAGGAAAGAACTGTTGGCTTTGCCAGTACCCCACCAAATATCGCTGGTCGGGCACCCGTAGATGACGATCGTGAAAGCCGAATGGGTTCTCTTTATGCCGCCGAAGATTGCCGATACCAATCTGTTGCCACCAGGCTGCCGGCAAGAACTCTCCGCGATAGCGCCTTGGCCGACGCGATAAACAGGCAGCATCGGCGATGGGAGCCTCGATTTGAAACCGATCTAGCAGGTACCCGTGCGCTGGCCCAGCTTCAAAAGACGTCAAATCCAGCAACAACTGCGTGTCGTTCCGCCGCGCCAGGTACAGTCCGTAAGCGTACTGGAACATCTGGTTGCCCAGGCCGCCATCGATTCGCGCAAGGATCACTACTCATGTCCTGAATTGGGATGAATCCGAACCTCGTCAGGCGACGCGTCGATTGCTAAACGGCCGCGCTACCGAGCGACCAAACTGACGCAATACCAATCCCGTACGATGGCATTTGGGTAGCAACCGGACGCGCTCCGGTGGATGGTCTTCTAAGTTGGCTCGCCAGTGCTCTCCGAGTACGGCAAAGAAGTTGTTCTTGTGCAGCACAGCATGTCGAGCGGCAGCGATTTGCTCAAGACGAGATTCGTAGGTGTCGGCATCCAACACAGCTTGCAAGATACATAGTGCCTCGTCAGGCTTGTAGATGTTGATGGCCGTGAAGCTGCCCTCCGGATAATGGTGATAGGCTTCTGGGCCACCAAAGTAGATTGGATAGCTCCAACCCAAGAACGCGTCGCCAAGTTTCTCAGTCATAAAATACTGGCTGTGATCGTTCTCCAGCACGATGTGATACTTGTAGTCGTAGATGGCGTCTGATTTATCGTCGACGGAGCGAATACCACGTCCGTAGACGTCCAGTTGATCGCCCAAACGCGACTTTAGAAAACGAACAAACTCCAGTCGTTGGCGATGATCCGGGCTGTCTGCCTTGGCGCTACAAATCACGCTCATTAGCTTCTGTTTATTGGGGCGAGGCAGCGCTAGCAGCTCGTCGTAGCCCAGCTGTCGTCGGTGAGTTCTGCCCGGGTGCAGCGCGTAGTGCCAGTGCTGGCATTCGTGGCGTAGGGTGACTCGCGGATGATCGATGGTTGTGTGAGAAGTCCAAACTTGACCGAACTGACTAGTGAACCGTTTGCGGTAACGACGTAAACTGGGTGGTTCGCCCGTGATCAGCAACGTGTTGTGGGGTGGGCACTGTTGGACGACGGGAGCTTGCATGTCATCGTAAACTACCCATCCATCAATGGGCTGCGACTGCGGTTCAACCACGTAGTCGAAGTCTTCCCAGCGACCGCTGCGGCCGGGAGTTTGACGCAGGATGAGGTCTTCCGGAAAAGACGCGGTAAGCAAGATGCGAGGCATGGTACGACCGGCGGACAGTGGCGGCATACGGAACAGGGCGACTGGAGCTCGACTATTTCAATACCTGTTTTCGGCCGTCGCCGGCAAGATCAAAGCACGTATTGGGAGGCTGTTTTTGCAGGGAATGTAAAATTATCTGCCGCTGAACCTGTTTGGCGGAAGATATCGCTCCGTGCACCCTGTTGGTCCGAGCGTCACCACCATGTGAAAGACAATAAATACCAACCGAAGCGTGAGCGAGAAAGGGAGAGTGTGTGGATGCGTCGACGTAACTCGCTCACGCTCTAACGCATCGGGGTTAGTAGATAGCTGGAAAGCGGCGTTGTCGTGCCAGGCAAATTCAATGTTCCTAAGCTGGACGCTCTCACTCGGCGTCCTCCTGTTTGGGACCAGGTAGCCGCTCGCGCAGCTTCTGAAACCCACTGATGGCCTTCAGCAGCAGCAGCAAGTTGCAGATGGCCATGACGACCAAGGCCACGCCAGCTTGCACGCCATAGTCGATCGCCAAGGCGACGAACACAAAGAAGCGTGGGCGGACCAGCCAGGAATATGGAGCGTTTAACGCATTGCGGGCCATCGCCATGGCGACCACCAAGGCGTACAGAAAGATGTACGCGCCGCCGACGAAGATATGACTCATCGCCGGCTGGTCCATCATCCAAGCAATCGTGACGCCGGTGACGACAATCTGGTCCGCGAACGTATCGGTAAAACTGCCTTGAGACGAGGCGCGTTGTTGATGCCGCGCGAGCGGTCCGTCGAGACCATCGAGGCATACGTGCATGGTCAGGCCAAGCAGGGCCAACAGTTTGTATCCCATCAACCACAAAGGTACGAATGCCAGACCAAACAGCGCGGCTACCAACGTCACTGCATCCGGAGAGACATGCAGCCGTGTTAGCCAGACCAGCAACGGTCGCAAGAGGGTGCCTCGCAAACGCTGGCCGTACTCCATCCACCCTCGCTCACCCTCGGAGTAGCAATTTGAGCTGAAGCTTGGTTTCTCCGGTACGTCAGCCATGGTTGTTCACGGTTACATGATGAGGATAGTAGCGCATGTGTTTGAGGGCGGCACCGCAGTTAAAGAACTTGAGATGTCCGTGTTGGTGGCCATGAACGGGGTAGTGGGTGTGACCAAAGTAAACACGCTGAAAGTTCGCCTGCAGTTGCTGGGCGGCAAGCAATTGGCTCAAGCGGGCACAAGTTTTGTGCGGGCGATTTCTAAGCCAAGGAATCAATTTGTGGATGCGCATTGCCACGGCGACGTCATACGATTTGTGAGCGGCAATCGGCTGCGCGTCGGCGTGATGGAATTTTTCTCGATACGCGCGCAGGTCGCTCTCGGTCTCTCCGGCATCTA
>JANQOL010000156.1 GCA_028289675.1 Pirellulaceae bacterium | reverse complement strand
CTCCTGTAGTTGCTCCTCCTAAGATCCTCAGCGGGCGAACACGGCCAATGATTTCAAAACCAGCATGCAGGTGACCAACATGCCCACATACATCGACACAGTAGAAAGTGATGTTATCCCCGCGCGGGAGCCCGTGGCCGATGCGTCTGCCCAAGTAGATGATCGCTGGACGGCTCAGCGGCAGCACGACCGGCGGGTGCGCCGCGCGGAGTCCATTCGCCGCCGGACGCGTTCGGAGGGCTTTGATGACTGAAGAATTCGTCACGCTCAGCACTCCCGTTTTCACCGTCGACGGGGTCCAGCAGGCCTCGTTGACGCGAGATGCAGTTCACGTAAGCGTCGAAGAAGATACGGCGGGCTTGAAGACTCTGCAGGCGCGGTTTGTGGCACTCGGGCCACGAGCCGGCAGCGATGACGAACAGCTGTTGTACGTCGACGGTGAGATCTTTGACTTGGGCAGTTCGCTGGAGCTCGCCATTGGCCCGAGTGGTCAAGCACGAACCGTGTTTTATGGAAACATAAGTGCGGTGGAACTGAGTTTTGAGGAAGGCCAGGAGCCGGAGCTGCAGGTATTCGCCGAAGACAAACTGATGCAACTGCGAATGACGCGTCGTTCGGCGTCCTACGAGCAAGTGACTGACGCGGAAGTCGCGCAGCGAATCGCTGACGAGCACGGGCTAAATTGTCACGCCGATGCACCTGGACCAACCTATGCGAATGTGCAGCAATGGAATATGAGCGATTTGGCGTTCCTGCGGGAACGCGCGAGGTTGGTGCAGGCTGAAATCTGGATCGACCGCGAGGATCTTTACTTCATGGGGCGGCCACAAAGACCCGGAGAGACGATTTCGCTGGTCGTGGGCAACCAGCTACTGAGCCTTTCCGCCAGAGCCGACCTCGCGCATCAGCGAACGTCAGTTCATGTCAGCGGATATGACGCGCAAGATCGGGCCACGATTGATGAGTCGGCTGACGTCAGTGCAATCGAAGCTGAAGTGAGCGGAGGACGGACGGGACCCCAAGTGCTGCAGGCGACACTGGGGAGTCGTACTTCACAGCGAGTCAATGAGGTGCCCCTGAATAGCGAGACAGCGTCCGAATGGGCGCAAGCGGAAATGTTGCGCCGTGCGCGAGGCTTTGTCCAAATTGAAGGCACGACTTCGGGCACCCCAAACTTGACGGTGGGCAGTCAAGTTCAGTTGGAACGCGCGGGAACGCCATTCAACGGAGGCGGTTACTATGTCACGCGCGTCTGCCATACGTTTGATTTGGCCAGCGGATATCGCACCCACTTTGACGCCGAACGTCCCAATATCGAGGTCACATCGTGAAGCACAACACCATCGATGGCGGACAACAACGATACTTTGGCCTGTACCCGGCCATTGTTACCGATCTCGTCGACTCGGAAGAGCTGGGCAGAATCCAAGTGAGATTTCCTTGGTTGGGCACCCAAGGCGAAGAACAGGTTCGCGCCTGGGCCACCTTGCTGAGCCCCTACGCGGATGACAACCAAGGCTTCCAGGCTCTGCCGGAAGTCGAGTCGCAAGTCGTCGTTGGCTTCGAAGCGGGCAACCTGTCTCGCCCCTACATCGTGGGCTGTTGCTGGAACGGTTCCGAAGCTCTGCCGACGGCCGCCGAAGAAGCCAACAATCTGCGCGTCATCAAAACTCGCGAAGAAAGTGTCTTGGAGTTCGACGACACATCGGGCTCCGCCAAGATCACTTTGGCCACGCGCAGCGGGCATCAATTGAAACTGGATGCTGGAGAATCGACAATCACGCTGACGCACAGTAACGGTTCAGTCATCACGCTGGCGGCCTCCGGCAAGATTGAGATTCAAGCGAATGCGGGAGTCGAAGTCACAGCGCCGGTGGTCAATGTGCACGCCGGCACTACGAACTTCGACGGCGCAGTGAACTGCACCACGTTGACGGCCAAGTCGGCCGTCGTATCACCGTCCTATTCGCAAGGTGCGGGAAATGTGTGGTGAGTCATGAACCAAACGAAATCGCATGAGTGGGTGGTGAGCGGGCCGTGGTACCGCTGGCGCTCCCAGGAAGATCCAGGCTGGGGCAAAAGTTCGCGGCCCATATTCCAAAAGTACGCAGCCTCTGACTTTGTGACCCGGTTCCTGGAAAATCCCCAACGATCATTGCGCTACAGTGACAAGGACTTCGTGCATTCGGTGCAGACCTTGCCAAGTAGCCAACGTTCGAAGAAGCATTTGTCGTCGACCGTGTACCGCAAGAATCAGCAGTTGAATCGGCGCAAGCTATTCCTGGATACTCACTCGCGTTTCTATCTGGTCGTTTGTGAATTGCACTGCGATGCGGCGGGCCTGCCCAACGTGCCCCATCGATCCGTCTGCGAAGCAGGATTTGTAGTGCGGCGCCGCAAGGTTCCCATCCCTCAAGCCGTACGTGCAGATCTGGAGAACGTACTCCGCAAGCTGCGTTTGGCCCGCCATCGGCTCGCAAAGCTAGGAACCCTTCCCGACTCAAGCGTGGAGCCCGATTGTAAGCCAGAGCAGAAGTTAAGCACTGCGTGGCAGTCCGCACGCCACCATCGCTACGATCAACTGCAACAGCAGCTGTCGAGCGCTCGCGGAGAGTTGCAAGAGCTGATCCAAAGGAACCAGCTGCAGCTGGATGTGCAAGGTTGGTTCCCCTCCGAAACCGATGGTATCGGTGACTGGCGGAGTTTGGGATCCTCGCCGGATGACGAATTGCCTCAGCGGATTCACGAGGAGGTGTTGCCTCTGTATCCATTGATTCCGGACCCCGGCGTGCGCAATCACAGCTCGGGCAAAAGCAGCTTGTGGTTTGGAGTCGTCCCCACGGGCAGCTCCGATACTTCGCCCGCCGGCATTCCTCGGTTCGACGACCGTGAAGCTTATGAGGTCCGGTGTTTTGTCAGGCAACGCCGCGACGATTGCCCACCGAGTTCTTCCCGTCGTAGTTGTTCCGGAAACACTGTGTGGAGCGCAGCGACCGAGACCTATCAATTGGCCGCGCACTTCGACCTGGATGGCACCAGCAATCACCGCACCACAATTCAAATGCCCGACTTGCCGGCTCTGAGAGCTCAGGTGTCGAGCGATGACTTTCGCATGGGCGACGGTGTTGGCGTTGCGCTCGTGTCACCTTCTGATTCGGAGTTGGAGTTTGGCGTTAACTCCGACGGAACCGTCGGTGACACCGCAGTCGCCGCCAATCCGTCTATTTGCATGTTCGCCATTCCGTTGATCACGATCGTGGCCACTTTCTTGTTGCGGCTAGTCCTACCGATCGTCGTATTCATGTTTCAGCTGTGGTTTTTGCTCAAGCTGAGATTTTGCATTCTGCCCACGTTCTCCATCGACGCCGATCTGGCACTTCAATTGCAAACCGAATTGGATGTGGAGGTGTCTGCGGAGGCCGACTTGAGTGCCGATCTACAGGCCGACATCTCCGGTGCGGTCGACGCCATGTTTAGTGGCCAGCCTGAAACGGCCAAAGGAATCAAAGACCTGGATCCCCGCGCTCAAGGCCAATTGTTGTTGGACCTGTCGACAGACTTCAGCCAAGATGCGCCGCCGTCGTTTGTTGACAATTTGCAGGCTCCGCCTCCCACGCAGCCAGCGATTCTGCCAGGTGTATTGCCGTCCGCCATGGCGGCCCTGGACTACTATCCCATCCTGACGGAGGTGCCGCCGCGATGACTCGAGTTTCTGATCGACGTATGTTGGGCGTCGGCTGGCGGTTTGCCATCGCGCCCGATGCAACTAGCGGCCGGCTGGAATATCAATCCGGGGCCGAACAAGTGCGGCAATCGGTGGGGGTCATTTTGGCGACCGAGCCGGGTGAACGAATAATGCGGCCCGACTTCGGTTGCGGCCTCCGGCGGTACCTCATGAAACCGAATACGGCCGCTACACGAGCTCTCATTCAACGTGAAGTCGAAACTGCGCTGAACGCTTGGGAGCCAAGGATCCAAGTCCAGGCGGTGGTCGTCGAAGCCAGTCTGCACGACCCCGCCTTGATCGAAATATCGATCGATTATCAGCATCGCCATGACGGCAGCACCGCCAATTTGGTCTACCCCTTCTACTTGGAGTAGTTGCCTCGATGCCACTGTCCAGCCCCATCCTAGACAATCGTACATTTCAGCAATTGCGCGACGAATTGGTGCGCCGCATTCCCGTGTACACACCGGAGTGGACCGATCACCATCCGTCTGATCCGGGCGTCACGCTCATCGAGTTGTTCGCTTTCCTCGGCGAAAACTTGCTTTATCGTTTCAATCAGATTCCCGAAACCACCCAGTTGGAATTCTTGCGTTTGCTGCAGATTCCTTTGAGGCCGGCACAATCATCCCGCGCCCTGGTCACGTTCTCCACGGAGCAACCCGAAGGCGTCCTGGTGCCGTTGGATTCCAAGCTGACCGCCGGCAAGCTGCCTTTCGAAACTCAAACCGAAGTTCGGGTGTTGCCGATATCTTTGCGTGGCGTCTGTAAATCTCAGCGGGCTTTGCCGGACGCCGAGGCAGAACCGGAAGTCTTCGAGTTCTTCCAGCGCAGCTTGGATGCGCTAGATGGTCTGGAAGAATCGCAGCAGCCCGTCTCGTACCAGAACGAGGTGCTGAGCACCGAAGGCGAGCTTCCTCCGGCCGACTTTGAACGCGCTGTCGACGGCATGTTGTGGATCGCGGTGCTGGCCAATCCCAAACAGGATCCTACGGCTTTGCGGCAGGAGCTACTTCAGCACGATGACGCGCCGCTGCTGATCAACGTCGGATTTCTACCAGAGGATGCCGTACCAGACACAGAATCAGTCGATGCATGCCCCGGCCCAGGAGCCTCGGCCAGTTCGTCTGAAGTCGTGTGGCAGATTTCGACCGGACGCTTTGCCGCCGACTCCGCGCCGATTTACAAAACTCTGGTAATCGGCGGCGACACGACTCGCGGGCTCGCGCAAGCTGGTGTGGTGCGCATCGAGTTGCCGCGCGAAGAGGAAAGTGCTGGCATGTTTGATCTGCTGGATGCGGATCTGGCGGGCAGTGGCGACTTGCCACCCGTACTGGACGACGAGACCGAGCCCCGGATTCTGTTTTGGTTGCGCGCTTTTCGTCGGGACCAGAGTCGATTTGGCCGAGTGCAGTTCGTGGGCGCCAACGCAGCCCAAGTCCATCAAGGCCAAGCGGCGCGTCCCGAGTTCTTGGGGACCGGCAATGGGCAAGCCGATCAGTCCTACCGGCTAGTCCACGCACCGGTTCTCGCGAACAGTTTGGTGCTTCAGGTCGAAACGCCCGAGGGTTGGCAAACATGGAGCGAGGTGGATGGACTGCACGCCAGCTCCGAAGACGACACGCATTATGTGCTGGACCGAGCGTTGGGCGAGATCCGGTTCGGCAATGGATTGCAGGGCGCCGCGCCGCA
>JANQOL010000142.1 GCA_028289675.1 Pirellulaceae bacterium | reverse complement strand
TATGCCATGCGCTTGGTAGAAGGTGGAGACTTGGGCAGTCTGACCAAGGGGGAACCGCTGCAACCGAAGCAGGCCGCCGGTTACATGTTGGGGATTGCTCGAGGTATCGCGGCCGCCCATGAGCGCGGCATGTTGCACCGGGACATCAAGCCGCAGAATATCTTGGTCGATGCGGGCACGGATCGGGCAATGCTCACCGACTTTGGGCTGGCGCGGTTCGTGGAAGATGATTCCGGACTAACGCAAACCGGCCAGGTCCTGGGTACGCCTTCTTTTATGCCGCCCGAGCAGATCAAGAATTCCAGCGAAATCGATGAGCGTGCGGACGTTTACAGTTTGGGTGGCACGCTCTACCAGCTGTTAACTGGTAAGCCGCCGTTCAAGGCCGCTGATCTTCACGAGACCTTACGCCAGGTGATGTCCGATGAAGCCGTTTCACCGCGACGGCTCAACGCGGACGTCGACGTGGACCTGGACACGATCTGCCTGAAGTGTTTGGAGAAGGATCCGCTAGCTCGCTACGCATCCGCTCACGAACTGGCCGGCGATTTGGAGTTGTTTCTGCAGGGGCGGCCCACGCTAGCTCGTCCCGCTGGTCCGGTCACGAAGTTGAAGAAGTGGTGCCGTCGCAACACGAGATTGGCTGCGGCTATCGCGGTGGCCTTGCTGAGCACGTGCTTCGCCCTGGTAGCCAGCGTGACGGGCGTGGTGGTCTTATCCAACAAAAATCGAACGATTGCCGAGAACTACCGCACGATCGAAGCTAACTTTGGTATCGCCGCCGAGGGAATTGACGAACAGTATGTGCAGATTTCCGATGAGCCGCTGTTGCAAATGCCAGGCATCGAACCGTTGCGTCGGCGGCTGCTGAAGCGATCACTTGAGTATTACCGCCAGTTAGAGGAGCTCAATCGCGACAACTCAGCCATGGATCCTCGCCGTGCCTTTGCCTTGGCAGCCAGCGGGAACATGGCGTTGCAACTGAAGCTACCGCGCGAGGTCGCAGCGCAGGACTTGATGGCCGCGCTGAAGATTCTTGAACGCTTACCCGAGAAAGATAGGCACACGCCTCAGTTGTTTGCAGCGCACAGCAACGCCCTGGTGGGCTCGGGAGTGTTGGCGCGGCAAGACGCTCAGCTGGATAAAGCTCTGGACTACTTTCAGCGGGCCAGTCAAGTACGGACACGTTGGGTTGAGCTGTTTCCCGATGATGTGGAAGCATCCCGCAAGTTGGCCAGCGCCACGATGAACGAGGGGCTGATCTTGAGAGCCCAGAAAAAGCTGCCGGAAGCCGAAGCGAAGTTCCTCGCTGCCCAGACGATGCGTCGACGATTATTGGAGATCGATGGCACAAATCGACACGTGCGCCGCGATCGGGCGATGGGCAATTTCAACTTCGCCTTCTTGGAAATGGCACATAACAACTTAGGCGAAGCGCTGGCACGCATTCACGATGCTAGTGCGGAGTTTCGCGAGCTAGCGCAAGAAGTTCGGATCGATCAACGTTTGTGGACTTACAAAGTCACGTCGCTGATCCACGAAGCTGAATTGGTACAACGGCTGGCTACGCCCGAGGCACCTCACACAGCCGCCACTTTGATTAGCGAAGCGGTCAGCGATTTGCGGGCGTTGTTGGAGATGGAGCACAAGCAGACCGAGTACTGTGTGGCGCAGATCGATTTGTATCTGCAGGCGGTTCGTACGCTGATGAGTATCCAAAATGCCGAAGTCGACAATTTGGCGATGAGCGAAGATGCACTCAGCCATTTGGAGGTCGTGTTGCGAGAGCTACAGGTCGCTGGGCCATCTGAATCGGAGGACGCGGCTCCCAGTACCGAAATCACGCGGCTGGGCTTGCATGTACGGATGTATAAAACTCTGCTCTCGTTACAGTTGGATTCGCCTGAGGTTGCGGCTGGTGAAGTGCAAAATGCCATTTCCGCCTTCGACGAGCAGGCGGAGTTGGTGCGCTCGGATCCTCGGCTGGCCTTGGACCGTTCGCAGCTGGATGCCATCCAGCAACAGTTAAGTGCTCAGTGAACGCCGACAGTGCCTAGCTCGACAGCGCCACTTTAGCTCGTGATAGCATTCCTAAAGTGGTTCGTTGATACTGGATATGGAGATTTCGATAGTAACCCGAAGCGTGAGCGAGGCATTTCACCTAACTCATTTCCTCGCTCACGCTTCGGGTTACTATGGGCCGCAAAGTGGCGCTGTCCAACCAGTCAGCAGAAGCATGGTGACGAAGCCCTGTTTTCGACGGAATGAGCAACCATTCCGTTGATGACGCAAGCCATATGTCCGTGCGACTCGCACTAAGCCCCGTCGCGACCGGTGGGATTTCTTTCGTAAATCAAATCGGATGGCTTCAGCAACTTGAGCCGTTCGGTGGCCAGCTCACGGCGCCATTGTTGGATGCTGGCGCGATTCGGAGCGTAGGGCAGATAGGCCAACACCTTGCCCGTCAGCTTATTTAATTGATAGATGGCCAGTACGCGGCTGGCCAGATCATTGTCGCCCAGCTGACTAATCAGCTCGCCCAAGCCGTCTTGGTTAACTTGCTCACTTGTCAGTCCGGTCAACATTTGAAACTGGAGGTCACCCTTGGGTCCTCGAGCACTCAATCCAGCTCGCAGCACATTGGCCGTGTCCGGCGCGGCAGCCAAGATTTGGACCGCTAGATCCAGCGTTTTGTTCCAATGGGCTGACATGTTGGAGTTATCCAAAAAGCCGCCTACCAAGTGACTCCAATCTCCGGCCAACAAAGAAGTTTGAATGGCCAGTGCCGCCGTCTCGGGTTTGGGGTACTTTGTCAAACTTGCTAACAGCTCTTCCGTATTTGGAGAGTTTTGATCTGGATTAACTTGGAGCAGCCTCACCAGATCTTCGGCAGCCAGTCCGTCGATGGGGCGATCGTATCGTGCTGGATACCAGCTGGGAATGCTCTTCAACTTGAACGTCTTGGGCTTGCCATCGCCAATGATTGCCAGTCCCTCGCCCAGTCCCAGCGGAAACGCATTATCAGCTTGGTCAGCGGAAATCTGGCGAACTGTGACCTGCCCTTCGACGGCAACCACGATCAGCGTCGGCTGGTAGACGCCGTCTTCTAAGACGGACCCCAGCTGTTTGGGTCGATAGGAGATTTCAATGCCGGCCATGCTGTTGAGCGAACCCATCTCAACGGAGACCTTGCCCACCGGCGTGACCATTGTCAGTTGATTTCCGGAAGGTCCGCTGCGCAACAAGCTGCGGCAGAGATCCGAGGTCAGCTCCGGAGCTGTACCGCCAGCAATGTGGAATCGCGAAGCACCTCCAGTCGTCCACAGCACGCCGCCCGGCAAATCTAACGTTGTTCGATAGTTGGGCGGGACGATGAGTTGTTCGTGGCCGGTTAAGCTGTCTCCGGGGACCAGCCGCCGCCATCCGGAATCCGAACGCGCCAAGATAACGGCGGCCGTCTCCTGTTCGTCCTTGGGCACCCAGACGCCTTGTTCCAATTCATCGTCCGGCAACGGAGGTGTCTGCGCCGTGGCCGAGTCCGCCGCAGCATTGCTAGGCCCGGCGTCAGCGGCACCGGGAGGAGCCTCGGAGGACTCGCGGATCTCGTCGTCAGTCGTTGGTGGACTGGTCGATTCACCTTTGCCGCCCGTCTCACCGTCGGTCACCTCGGACGTCGCCTCGTCGGCCGAACGATCCTTGGCATCACCGCCCGCTGATTCCGCCGAAGGAATCGCGCTGCCTTCGGCCCCCGGCTCGGCGGAGTCGTCGGCGGAGTCTTCGGCGGACGCCGAATCTCCCGTAGCCGGCAGCGTGTTCGGCTGTTCCGGTCCGTTGGGTACCGTTGCGAACAGCTCCTTGACGCGATCCAACGGGCCTAGGGCCTGCCAGACTAACATGCCTAGTAGCGCGATCAGAGCTCCTATGGCCAGTGGGAATCGCCAATTGCCTTGGTTCTTGCCCACCAAATACTCTGGCACTTCGTGGGCCAAGGCCGATCCCTCCAGGTTCAGACCTTGTTCCTTGATCGACTCTCCGCCCGAGGCCACCATGGGTGCAGTGACCTGCACCGTGGGTTCGGAGTCCGTGGCCGGACTACTGGTGGCCGGACTACTGGTGGCCGGACTACTGGTGGCCGGAAGACTGGCCTGGGCGTCAGCCACATCGTCTTGGGAGTCGGGAACGTGCGCGGCGTCGGCCCGCACGATCTGGCCAGCTCCGTTACGCCGTTGCTTGCGAAGTTTGAGTTGTTCGCGGATGCCTTCGCGACGGTCCGGAGAGCCAATATCAACAGCCAACTGCCGCAACGAATCGGGCACGACCACTCGGGTATGCAGCGCTTTCGCCAGCAGCGAATGGCAGGTGGCCAACTCCGACAAGTGGATGTCAGATTCCAGGCAGATACGTTCCAGCTCGAGCACTCGCGCGTTCAGTAATACGTCGTCCAAGTACTCCGCGAACGAATTGGGATCGCCGCCCAAACCACGCCCGACAATCGTTGGCGATGCACGTTGAATCTGCTTGGTGACCGCATCGATGCGACGCAGTAGGTTGCCCGCATCTTCACTTTGCTGAATGCGACGATGAAGATCCTCGCTGTCCGCTGGACTCAAGACTCCGTCGCGGTATGCCAGTAACGTTCTCAGTGTTAGCCGCATGCAATCCACCTTGTATAGGCTGGCAGCCTGTCGAATCCAGGCATCGATCGTCGAAATGAAAGGCTACGAGGTCTTTTATGCCCC
>JANQOL010000124.1 GCA_028289675.1 Pirellulaceae bacterium | reverse complement strand
CAGTTCTTCCCTCCAGCGGACCGGGACCAATTCTATGTCGAAGTCGAATTGGAACCGCAGGCCAGCATGGCTCAGACCCAAGCACTGACCACGCGCATTGATCGCGTCTTGATGGAGAATCCGCGAGTGCGGGGTACGGCGTGGTTTCTGGGCGAGAGCGCGCCACCGTTCTATTACAACATCATCGCTCGACGCAAAAACAATCCAAACTACGGCCAGGCGATCGTGACTTTGGACAGCAATCGCAACGCACTGGACATGATTCGCGAACTGCAGCTGCGGTTGGATGATGAATTTCCCGCAGCTCGAATCCTCGTGCGGCAGCTGGAACAGGGACCCCCCTTTGATGCACCCGTGGAAATGCGCATCTTTGGACCCGACCTTGATCGGCTCAAGGACTTTGGGGAACAACTGCGAACCTTGGCCACGAACATTCCACATGTATTGCACACACGCACGGCTCTCAGCGATACGCGACCCGTGGCGTCGATTGACGTCAAAGGTTCGGAGACCAGTTGGGCGGGACTCAGCGAGGCGGAGGTGGCGCAGCAGTTGTTCGCCAGGTTTGAAGGTATTCGCGCCGGTACCGTGATCGAAGCGGTTGAAGAAGTTCCCGTTCGCGTGCGAGTGGCCGCTGAGCGTCGCTCAGAGTTTCAAAACATTGCTGACGCGCCGATTTTGGTGGGGCGCGGATTGCCGAGCGATTCCGGCCGCAGTTTAACGTCCGTACCCGTTTCGTCCATCGCGGATGTTCGTCTCCAACCTCAGCGAGCCGTCATTACGCGTTACAACGGTCGGCGCATGAATGAAGTCCAGTGTTTTATTACCGCTGGTACACTGCCATCAACCGTGCTGACACGACTGCAAGCCGCGCTGGGTACATCGTCTTTGGCGGATTTGCCGGGCGGGTTCAGCATCGAAGTCGGCGGAGAGGCCTCCGAGCGGGATGCGGCGGTGAGTCGCTTGATGGCGAACGTCAGTGTATTGGCGGTTGGGATGGTCGGCTCGCTCGTGTTAGCGCTGGCTTCCTTTCGGTTGGCTGCGTTGGTCGGCGTGGTAGCCACATTGTCGATCGGCTTGGGCATGGGCGCGCTCTGGATTTTTGGTTATCCGTTTGGCTTTATGGCTATCGTAGGCACGATGGGCCTCATCGGTATCGCAATCAACGATTCCATCGTGGTCGTCGCGGCGCTGAAATCGAACCCGCTGATCCCCACAGGAGACCGCGAAGCGATTGTCGAGACCGTCGTGGAGGTCACTCGACACGTCCTGGCCACGACGTTTACGACGGTCGTCGGATTCTTGCCATTGGTGCTCAGCGGTGGTGGATTCTGGCCGCCGCTAGCGGTGGCCATCGGTACTGGCGTTGTCGGAGCGACGCTGATATCACTGACTTTGGTTCCCAGTGCTTTTTGTTTGATGAACGCTCGTCCCGCACCGGCGGTTTGAAACGCTTCTTCAACTCGCTGGACCATCACCATGCCGGCCAAGACCCCTGACCGCCATCCCGACGAAGTCGACGACGCTGGCAATCGTCAGTTTTCGATTGGGTATCTACTGTTGCTGTGCGCTGTGGTGGCTGCCATCTTGGGTTTTCGCCGAGCGTTGGGCGGCATCGCGGGAGACCTATGCGCTTTGCTGCTAGCCGTCATTAGTTTGTTGGCCATGATGACGCGTGGCAGGACGATCTGGGGAGCCCTCGCCGGATTTGTCATCGGTAGCTTGGTGTTGGGACCGCAACTGACGCAATTGCCAACCACCGATTCTCGATACGCTGGCGTTGTGCTGACGGCTGGAATCTACGCTGCGGCCTGTCTTTCGGCATTGGTCTGCCTGACGGGCCAGAGGCGGATCGAGGGAGTGCTGGTTTTGATCGGCTTGCTTGGTGTAGCCGCTTGCGCGCTCCTCTTTTAGTTTGCGATCG
>JANQOL010000084.1 GCA_028289675.1 Pirellulaceae bacterium | reverse complement strand
GACTCTCGCCCGGTGCGTGCGCTGCACGCGCTGATCTTGGCGTGGGCCTGGATCGCGGTGGCCTGTTTTTGCTTGTCCCTGTGTAGGCAACTGTCTGGGCTCAACGCAGTGCTCGTCGTTGGGCTCACATCTGCCGTAGGAATTTGGCGCTGGTCGGCAAAGCAAAACACATCGGTGAGTCCAGCAAAGTCGGTTGGACGACGGGCCGCGAGTTTGACGGGAGGAAGGTGGATTGCCACCGGCTGGAGCTTACTAGCTACGTTGTTGGCCGTGCGCCTGGTTACCGTGCTGATCAGTACGCCGTTTCCGCAGAACTGGGACACAATTACTTATCACTTGCCATTTGTTAGTTTTTGGGAACAGACCGGCAGTCTGCACACGCCTCAGGCGATGAAGTGGTTTTTTCCTGGCAACGGTGAACTACTTGGTTTTTGGATGACGGCCGCTTTCAGCGGTGATTTTCTAGCCCCGCTCGCCAACATTCCGGTTTGCCTGGTGCTGGTCTTGGCAACTCTCAATCTGTGTCGGCAATTGCGGTTCCCAAAAGAGATGCAACATCTGACGGCGATGGCCGCGATGGCGAACAATATCGTGTGGCATCAACTGGGAAGCAACAAGAATGATATGGCGGTGACTTGCTTGTTTGTCGCCTCAGCTTACTACCTGCTGCGATTATCGGGCCGGCGAAGCTCGACCACCTACTGGATGATGGGCATTTCGCTCGGGCTGATGTTTGGCGTCAAGTATTACTCGGTGCCCTACACCGCTCTTTTACTGGCTGTGTTTGTGGCGGGCGGGTGGATCCGTCATGGACGGCGTTATGTCGTCGGGGCACTGCCCGGCTTAGCCGTTTGTTTAGTGATCTTTGGCGGGTTCTGGTACATTCGCAACGCGGTCGTTTCCGGTTTGCCCCTGTATCCCAAGGGATTGCCTTGGAAGCCTGGAGCCGAGGGTGCGAATGAGAATCTGGCCCACACCACGCTGCTGGGCAATGGGGATAGCAATGTGCCCGCGCTCTGGGAAGAGGCGTTGTGGGCCATGACCGGCCCAGTCAACTTTACAGCCTATCTCCTCTCCGCGTGTGCTTTAGCCGTCCTGATCATCGCTGGCGCTACCAATTTCCGCAGGCCCACTCGTCGCGGATTGGCCGTGCGAGAACTGTCCGTGGGAATGCTGTTTCTCGGCGCTACCCTGTTGTATCTCGTGACTCCATTCGCCGTCGAGTGGCAGCAAGGTACTTTGCAGTTCGTCAAACAGGGTTACGTGTGTATTCGACTTGGGAACAATGCGATCTTTCTAAGCGTCGTAGCAACGGGCTATCTACTGATCAAGATTTTTCAAGTGGGCCGAGCCTCGTTGACTGGTTCGTTGGTGCAGTTTTACCGGTCGCGCGCCTGGTGGCTATTCCTTGTACCGGTGGTGCTGTGCGTTGCGTACCAAATCTGTTTCATTGAAAGATATCCGCAAGGTCAGGTGGAACAGCTGCCCGAACACTGGCTAATCATTTTTGGGCTGGGTGTGCAAGTTTGGTTCAGCGGAGCGTTTGCCATCTGGGCCGCCCGACAGAGGGGCCTGTTAGAGCTGTCGGCCAGGTTTCCCTTCGCGACCGTGGTTGCCTTCTGTTTAGTCGTGGGGCTACCGGTCATCGGTTTGACCTCGCAGCGTTGGCACGCCGGATTTGACTCATTTTATGAAGGTTACTTTGAGTCGAGAATTTTCCACAAGATTCGCGAGGAACGTTTCCAAGGCCGGGAACTGTGTGTGATTGGCTCGCGGTCCTTTCCTTTTATAGGGTCGCAACGGCAGGGTCGGGTGCATCAGATGTTTCAAATGCCAGCGTTGCCGCTGAAATACCGTTCGACCGACGATTTGGTTTCTTTTCTCACGGATCATAGAATTGATTTTCTTATTTGGGAGTCAAACCATAGACTAATAGATAACTTCGACTTGGATCAGTTGCCCGTGGATCAGGAGATCACCGCCGTGCGCCGGATTTGGAGTGACGAGCGGTACGAGATTTTTGAGGTTGAAAGAAGAAGTTAGGCGTTGTGTTTGGGCAGGCCAAACTGTTTTTTTGAGGGCGAATCACATGCGTAGATTTAGAGTTGGATTCACGCTGGTGGAACTGTTAGTCGTTATATCCATCATCTCGGTATTGGTCAGCTTGTTATTGCCGGCCGTGCAACAGGCTCGCGAGGCCGCCCGGCGCGCCCAATGCTCGAACAATCTTCGACAGCTGGGATTGGCTTTGCAGCAGCACGTAGCCACACACCGTGTCTTTCCCGGCAATGGAGGTTTTGGGCCGGAGAGTGAGATTGAATCGGTCGACGGCACGCTGGTCAACATTTACACCGAGCACCGCGCTGCGACGAACAAGTTCCTGTGGGGCATTGGTCAGCCAGGCGCGCGACCGAAGACACAGGCCGGCTCTTGGGCTTACGCCGTCTTGCCTTTTCTCGAGCAGTCGGCCGCCTATCAGAACGTGGATTTTGAAGCCAATTTGCAGGTATATCTGTGCCCTTCCCGAGCTCGTCGACGCCCGCTGCCGCCCGAAGCGGATCGCTATGCGACGTATGAATCCGGCGGATGGGCCTGGTCCAAGACCGACTACTGCGGCAATCGTCGCGTGACATTGCCACGCCCTCAGGTGTTGAGTACGGCTTCGATCACCGATGGACTCAGCCAAACTTACATCGTGGGTGAGAAAGCCTTTGATCCGTCAGTGCATACGGCTACCAGCTGGTATTGGGACGAGCCCATTTTCTCCGGCGGATCGAAAGGAACGGCTCGGGCGGGGCTGTTGATTGTCAACGATGGCATTGGAGTTGCCTTCAAGGACAACTGGGGATCGGGGCACGTCGGTGGAGCGCACTTTGGCTTGGCCGACGGTTCGACGCATTTTATTGATCGGTCCATCGATTGGAAGGCCATGCGGGCGCTGCTGACTCCCGACGAAGGTGAGATTGAATCCAATGCAGTACTCTAATCCAGGTGGTGTTTGGCAGCCGAGTTGGGCGCGCCGCTGGCAGCATTGCCTGGTCATGCGTGTTTCGGCCTGTTTCGGCCCGGTACGCTCCCGCAGCGTGACCAGTGTCTTGACGTTCTGTGTCTTGACCTGCTGCAGTTTGGTAGGGGGCGGGCATGCGGAGACCTTGGATATCATTCTGAATTCCAGCGCCCGCAGCGATCCCATCATGGAGTTCATCTTGCCGAAGCCGGGCAGCGGGTTTAAGGCAGCTTTTGTGTCCGATGGATTTCGCGTGACCGCGACCAAGAAGGCGGAGCAAGCGAGCGTGGCGGGCTTCCGGACGCTGATCAACATCGACGGTGACTTTGAGTTTCGCCTCGACTTGGCCATCTTACGACTCAAGGCTCCGCCTGAGGGACTTCCGCGTGGCGCTCGTGTCAAAGTCATTTTTGGTGAAGAATCACCGCCTTTCATTTTTGGATACAGTATTTCGTCCGACGAGAAGACGTCTTACTCCCTGCGCGCGACCGTGGATGGTGAGCCCTTTCACAAAGACTTTGAAGCCGAATTCGAGCGGGGTGCCTGGATCGTGCGGCGTGAGGCCGGAGAATTGTTTTTCGAAGTTGAGAAGTCCCCAGATAATCGGCTGACCGTATTCCAACTGCCCTGTGGCGATGAAAGACTGAGCTCGATACAAGTGTTTTCCAATAAACACCAAGGGCATACGGGATGTGAGATTGTCTATCGCAATTTGCGCATTACCAGTGACGGGTTTTTTGTCTACGACCAGGAGAGCGAATCCTGGTTCAAGCCGTGGATGGCCTGCGCCCTCGTCGGCACGCTGTTCGCAGTCGTGGGACTCGTGTGGAGGGTGCGGCAATCCGATTGACGCCGAGCCTTGGATTGGGACTTGGCCGTATTAAGAATGATCGCTTGCCCGGAGGAATCATCGATTCCCGCAGCCTGTCCGTTTCCTAGTGCCCCGGGGCATCGGGCACTAGCGCGAGCGGAAGGGACCAGCGGTAGTGTCCGCAATTCGCTCTAGAACAGGACGCAGGAACGATGATTGAAGAGTGGCAGCTGCCGAAGATCACTGCACGATCTAGCATCGGAGCCGGCGTAGCAAATGTCCGCCCACAATGGATGTACCAATGCGCCGGCCGATGACCAAGAAATTCTGAGAACTTCTCAAAAAAGAATGGCGAACCGCGCGAGCCACATCGGAGCCCGTCAACGGGTAGCCGGGTTTGAAAATGTTTTGACACTGTTTGGCAGTCAGCCGAAGGCGACCTTGGCTTCACGAATTTGTACGCCTGCGGCTAACTGCTAAACGAATACCCGTGCTTGCCTCGCGGCGGGTTGCCGGCATGATGCCCGTGGATGGCATCCTCCAGCAACGTACGGCAGATCTCGAGACTGCAGACCTTGAGGCTGTCGCGTTACTCAGGTGGCTGGACGATCTCGCCGCCGGATCGCGTCGAGTAAGCACGCCACACAGCCAGTTCCACATTTTCGGACAGAGATTTCACGGAGCCATCCGCCAAAGTCACATTAACAATGCCGGTATGGTAGCTGCGAGATGTGATCATGGCGTAACTGGGCGGTCCTTGGACGCCTAGTTTGCCTTCTTGCCAGGAATTGAAGTCCATCTGCAGGTAAGTTTCGGAGCCGTTGGTGTAATGCACTTCGGCATTCGGCGGCATGGCGGAGGTGACGCCCGTGTGGTGCACACGACCATCCGGCCATTCGGTATGTCCGGTGTTTTTAAACTGGGCACCGCTGGCCACAATGGCCTCCGCCTCCGCTTGAGTTGACGGAATGGTCGTCGATGAAGGTCCGCCGTTACGAGTGTAGGGCGTCCATGCCTTGACTTCGGCGGCTAGCAACGTGTTGCTCGTGCCATCTGTGATGGCCGCCAATCGCAAGAACGAGTTGGGGAAGAACAGACCATCGCCGCCGCGACGGCTGGCCGGATCATAAACAAAGTAGCGGCCGAAGTTAAAGCCGTAGGTTGTTGGAGCCAGAATAGGACGACCACGACCTGGGTCGCGCAAGTTCCCAGCGAGAGGATCGCTGGGGCACGAGTAGCTGGGGATGTCGAGACCGGAAATCACCGGTTGAAAGTCCCAACCCAACGTCAGGTCGATCTGCTGATAGAGATTGCCCTGCTCAAGGAAAGGCAAAATGCGTCCGTGGACGCCCCAAGATCCATTGTTGTTCTCGTTGCCGAGTCGCAAGTCCACGACGGCCGATGGCGGAAGTCGCTTGTAGGCGCTTTCGTAGTTGAGACAGGCCAACGAGAGCTGCTTCAAATTGTTTTGGCAAGACATGCGCCGCGCAGCTTCGCGAGCGGCTTGGACGGCTGGCAAGAGCAGCCCGACCAAGATGCCAATGATGGCGATGACCACCAGCAACTCGACTAGTGTAAATCCACCACGAACTGGAAATTGACGCTGGGGGTAGCTGCTTTGATCCATCGTTGTAGTCTGCTTTCAATCAGCTGGGAAAATGGGTGGCGGAATCGAGAGTCTGCCAACGCCCGTTTTCTCCGAAGCAAATCGAATGCCAGATGGCAGCCAGTAGCGCGAATCACGCGGACGCACGACTGCGCCATCTGGGGTGTTGCTGACCTAGAATCGCAGAAAACGGTTACCAGCAACTATAAAAACGCTCTAGAGACGCGACCGTAGCAAGTCCACCGACGCTAAGGACAAACGTTCGCGACTTGGTTTGCCGCCGCGCGGTAGATGTGGCGAGTGCGGTCGCCGGGTGCAATTTTCGCCGTCACTGATGGCAGAATGATCGCTGGCCAGCGGCAACAGCATTACCAGAGTCTACTGAGAGGCGACGTGCTCGTCGCGCGGCTGCACGTGGTAGCGGATCAGGCGCTCGCTGGTCAGAATCGGTCTCCTGAGTCCGCGGTATCGCCTGTCCTCACGTTGGGGTTCGGAACGGGCGACGCAGTACAAGAACTCCAGATCCCGCTGGGGGACAGCCAGCAGCTTCGGTAGCTGTACCGGCTGGTCTGCTAGCAGCTGATTGTTCTCGCCGGCCTGGTGCGGAAACAACTTTTCGACATGGGGCTCACGGCTTCCCGGCGAGAATTCCACTGAGTAGACATACAGGTAGCACGTTTGCTGGGCTTGAACGCTCAAGGAAAGCGTGTCTCCAACCGCGACTGACAGTGGCCGACTTCCGTCGACCGGCTCACTGGCGGCATCGGGGGTCGGCTGATGAAGAACGTGGATCGGAAAGTCATCGCGCATACCGAGTTGCTGTTCGAGTGGGATGGTCGTCCTGCCGGCAGTCTGCGCGATTTCATACGCTCGCGACCAATTCGGTTGATTAGCTTTCGACGGATCGCTGTGGGAGTACGTTTCCCCGTTCGCCCCCGCGGAAATCGAAGGGCCGGGTTTGACTGGTTTCGAAGGAGCGCTGATTGGATTCCAAGAACGCCACAGCAGGCCGCCACAAACAAGCAGTAGCGTGGCTGCGATCACCAGTAGACGCGAGGAACGCCCACGCTGTGGGGCTCTTAGTTTTTGCAGTTCCTCGACGACAATCCGCGCGCTGGCTGGACGCTGCAATGGGTACTTCGCCAGGCATTGCATGCACAGTGCGTGTAGTTCGAGCGGCACGTCTGGCCGCAGCTCGTTGAGAGGACGAATCTCGCCGGCCAAAGCTTGCCGTACCAATTCGTCACGTTCCTCGCCATCGTAGATCGGCAGGCCGCTGAGCATTTCATAAAGAACCGCGCCGAAACCGAACAAATCACTGCGTTGGTCAACCTGCTCCCAAGTACCGCGCGCCTGCTCAGGCGAATAGTAGCGTGGTGTTCCTTGCCGCTGCTGTTGTTGCGTTTGCAGGCTGGAAGAGGCAATTCCAAAATCGATCCATTTGGGAGTTCCCTGGTTGGTGACGACGATGTTGCCCGGCTTGATATCGCGATGCACCAAGCCGGTAGCGTGGATGGTTTCCAATCCCTTAGCCAGCCCAATTCCCAGCTTGATCGCCTGCTGCACCGGCAGGGGCCCGGCGGCGAGCAGGTCGGCCAGATTGGAGCCGGGGATATATTCCAACACCAGGTAAGGTGCATCGTCGTGGCGATCTACCGCGTAGCAGCGGACGACATTTGGGCTATCGATCAGCGACAGCGTGCGGCCCTCATCCAGAATCGACTGCCGCGCCGCTGCCTGTTTCGCGGCGTGATACAGTTTGATGACGACCAGGCGTTTCAAATCTGGATCGAAAGCCAGCAAGGCCAACGACTGGCCGCCTTGTCCAACACACCTGATGACTTGATATTTGTCGAGGGACTTTGGCACGTCCGCCAGGGGAGTATTGTCACGTACGGTACGAGCTAGGGCATCGAGATGTCCAACCACATTTTGATACTGCCGCACCTGATCGCTAGCGGAAGAACTGCCGTCGGCAGGATTCGGCTGGTTTGCCGGACTGGGGCTGGCAGCAACGTCCGTACCCTGTCGCAACGCGCCTAGGAACTGGCTCAGCTGTTCCCCCAATTGACCGTCGTGCAAGTTACCAGAGCTCATCAACCAACCCTAGTCAGGCGAATTGGGATTCAGACCATTGCGCGAAAGTACGGCGTGCAACTCCTTAATTGCCCGGCCGAAAATAGACTGTACGGTGCTCTTGGGCAACTCCATCTGCACTGCAATTTCTTGAAACGTCGCGTTCTCAAACACTCGCAGCAGCACCACGGATTTCATCTGGGCGTTCAACGTGTCGAGAGCTTCCGCGACCAGCGCCAACGTTTCGCTCTGTTCGGCCGAATCTGCCGGATCTTTCGAAACGCCATGTGGATTCTCAGGCAGCGGTTGTTCCGCGGCCGCCGACCGGCGTTCGGCCAGATGGTACCGGCGAATCTTGGCGGCATGGCCCGCGCCGATACGCCGCGTCCACGCATCCAGCTGTTCGATCGACTCGCCTCGAAAACGCACCAACTGTTGCCAGGCTTGTACGATGCCCTCTTGCGCAACATCCGACGTGTCAGCTCGAGAGGCCACGCGACGCCCCAACAGATTTCGGGCGGTTTGTCGGATCCGCTGCCTCCAGTGTTCCAGGAACGCCTCCATGCCATCGGTGTCGTCCGGACGTAGCGTGCCGGAACTGGTAGAAGTGGGCATGAGGAATACTGCTCGAAGAGTTGCAACCGGAGGAGACTGCTAACGCGGGGCGATGAGCTACTTGCATAGTATTCGATCGCCAGGCCTGAGACAACAGTTTGATCGTTGGCGAAACACACGGTGCGCGGTCGGCGAGCTTTCCATGACACGGTTCCGTCCGCTGACTACCGCCATTCTCCGGCCAATGTCCAACCTCCCCAATCGGCCACGGCGTGGGACTCCTTGAGCATGCTCAACTGAGCGGCCCGCAAAGCGGCCAATCGTCCCTTGCCGCTTGCCAGATTCGCATGAAATCGAGTCATTAGCAGCTCGGTGGCACGGTCTTCTACTTGCCACAAGGCACCGACCACGGACTGGGCTCCGGCAACCTGGAACGCCCGCTGCAAGCCGAATACTCCTTCTCCCTCAACGACACTTCCAACCCCTGTCTCACACGACGACAGCACAACCAGCTGGACACTCGTCAGGTTGAGATCCACGACCTCTTCGCCCATCAAACGTCCATCGTTGTTGCTCAAGCTGGTAGCAAGAGCCGATGTTGAAGCCTGATTGTTGGCGCCTGCCAGTATCAAGCATGAATGCAGTAAAGACGTGGGGAGGTTGGTTGCTGCCGGTTGATCTGTGACTTGTAGAGCCGAAGGTGCTCGCAGGTCGTCGGATGTTTCCGTCGGTTTGTCGCCAGCTGCTGCGCTGGTCTGAGTTCGACGCCGCGAATACTCGCCATGGGTGGCAATGTGAATGACGCGCGACTGGGGCATTAGCTGACATAGTCGGCTTTCGTCTGCTTCCAGACCCAGCAGCAAACGCGTGTTCTCTGCAGGCCAGTGGCGGGCAATCGCCTGAATTTCGCGGCGGCTGCCCGCGAGCTGTTCCCATTGCCGCATCGTATTCTGTTCTGAGATTGGACCGTAATTCACGCCACCGACCAGCAACGTCGAGGAATTGTCAGGAGACTGGGCGCCCATGTCCTTGGACCTGGTCATCACGTCCAACAGTGCCGTTCCGTGTTGCGCCGTGGCGATGGCGTAGTCTTCAATTAGAAGCCGGCCGTCGCCGTTGCTTGGCAACGCAGCCCACGGGACGCGCCACAGTTGCGAATCCGGAACAACGACGATGGTGGACACTCCTTTCAAGTGTTGGGTTAGAGGCTGCCACAACCGTTTGGCCAGCTCAGCTGCGGCGGTTGGCGCTCGACTAGGTAGCTGGCGACGCAGGCCTCGCAACGATCCGTTGCCGCGAATCTGTCCTCGCCACTGAGTTACGAGTTCATTGATCGGCTCGGCGGCTCCGATACTGATCCGCCGAACACGATAGCCATCGGGGCTGGCCGGTGCCTTGCTCCACACAAACGCGTCATAGTAGTCTGTCGGGGCCGACTCTCCAGTCGCGCTGAACTTGACAAATTCCAGCAGTGCCATGTCTTTGGTGAAGCCGTCCAAGCGCGCTAGGTCGGACGGCGTTGCCGAAGGCGTTGTTTGTGCCCAACCTGACGGCAGAGCCGGTGCTTCGGCAATCGCGCGTTCCAACTGCTGTTTGCGCTCTTCGATTTCGCCAACCGAGTTTCGCCATTCCGCTGACCAGCCGACGGCGTCACCGTTTCCATACACGTTCGCTAGACGCCGACGGGTGGCGCGGAGCTGTTGGTAGCTGTCCTGGACGGCCGGTATTTCTCGACCGACTTCACGGCGTCGCATTTGCTCACGTGCGATCAGGCCTCGCGACCGCCACAACATCTCGTAAATGGACTTGGTATCGGCCGCAGAGCTTTCACGAGCCAGTTGATACCAATTCTCGAAAGACTGCAGCAACTCTTGTTGGAAGTCGAAGGACTCCGCTTCGCTCATCGCTCGAATCATCACGCTCCAGTGCTCCAACTGCACTTGCAATGCCTGTTTGGCAAACTCCTGTGCCTGGTCGGGTTGTTGTTGTCGCAGGCTAACTTCCGCTAGCAGCTTCATCGTCGGTACGAGAATCAGGTCACTGCGGGCCAGATGCTCCTGACACAACGCGTAGGCCTCGTCCAAACAACGCCGCGCGCGTCCGAGTTCGTCTTTGGCCAACCATACGCGGCTGCAATGCGTAAGTTGATCCACGTAGTTGGGAGACGCTTTTCCAACAGACGAAGCTGTAGCCTGCAGAGCTTGCTGGAACCGGCTCAGGGCTAGGTCCGTGTCGCCGCGTTTCAAAGCGATCTGGCCCAGTAGCGATAGATACACGCCTCGCGCTGCCGGGGAAGAATGCGCGCTGGCGGCGCAGATGTCATGAGCCTCCGTCAAAAACCTCTCGGCCCCCTCCAAGTCGCCTTCTGAAAGTAAAAATCTCCCCGAACGGCCCAGCAGATAGTCGTCCTTGAGTTCGGGGTGCTGAGATTGAATGTCCAAGCATCGCCGGTACAGCTGGCGAGCCACGACGGCGCCGCCGAGATTTGAGTGGTAATCGGCCAACTCTTGCAGAGTGAACAACTTCATCTGCTTGAAGTCATGTTCTTCAGCTAACTGCAGTGTTGCTTCCCAGTTCCGGCGGGCTTCCGCTCCCAGGTTGATCCACGAATAAGCGGTTCCCAGTACGAAGTGGGCTTGGGAGCGAGCTTGCGGGTCAACGCCGCCCCAGTCTTCGTGGACCTGCAGCGCCCGCTGGAATTCCAGCGTGGCCTCTGACGACATGCCGCGGCTTTGCCAAGCGTCGCCCAGCAGGCAGTGCGCCTTGAACAGTTTCGAGCTGTGTTTCGGTCCTGCCTGCCGCAACGCTCGGGCCGCCAACGGGCAATGATGGCGATGCACCTCCAGGTAATCGGTTTGATATGGGGCCGCCGACAGATAGCGGAGTCTTGCGTTGGCGATGCGCGGATCCAAGCTGTCCAGCGACGTCAGGTAGCTGGCCAGCGCGCGAGCTTGACAAGCGAACGCAGCGGCCGAATCGCCGGCATTGGTATGGCATTGCCCCAGTAGTTCATAGCCGCGTCCAACCAGCGGACACGAAGGGTTGCCTTCCAGGACTCGGTTGGCAGCTTCCAAGTGCTCGACAGCTGGCTCAGTTTCGTGCAAACGGGCCAAGGCGACGCCGAGCTGGTGTTCGATCGCCGCGGCCAGCCAAGGAGTGTCCGTCTTCGAGGACTGGCACGCCTGAAAGGCCTCCCGTGCTGCTGCCGCGAGACGCTTGGGCGGACCGTCGGCCATGGGGGAAGCAGACTCCTGGTTGTCGTCCAGCATCTTGGCGACCAGGTACGCCCGTATTGACGAACGCAGCCGCTCCATGCTGGACTCGTCCTGCAGTTGGGCGCTGCCCAATTCAAGCGCAACGCTCATTCGCCAATCTCTTGCCAAATGATCGGCGGACGCGCGTTCAGCGGCCTGAGCGAGAGAGCGCAGCGGTGTTAGCTCGCCCCAGGGTTGCCAAATGCGGCC
The DNA here is from genome assembly GCA_028289675.1 of Pirellulaceae bacterium. Taxonomy (GTDB): domain Bacteria; phylum Planctomycetota; class Planctomycetia; order Pirellulales; family Pirellulaceae; genus Aureliella. Next base: position 2,018 of record JANQOL010000084.1, on the reverse strand, counting down.
AGCCAATTGAGCTGGCAACCTGAGCAGCTGCCCGTCGTCAACTAGTCCTCGTCGCCGGACGTCGCTTTCGAGTTCGGATTTGTCGTTGGGCGACAAGCTGTGTGCTAGCAGTCGGTGAACGTAGAAGCAGTCCAGCACGGAATCGCTGGACGTCGGCAGCCGCATTTCCAATGCGAGTTGTTCGGATGACCATTGCAGCGCGGCCGCAAATCTACCTTGCAAAATGTCCGCTCGCACTTGTTGCGACAGCCGGTCGACTAGCTGTTGGACTTGGCGACGCTGGCCGAGTCCTGACGACTGCCTGCCGAGCAGCCAAAACTCTAGCGTGGTCCAGTCTTCTGGCGATCGGCGGTCAGCGGTCACTGCGACGGCTGACGCCACGTTGGTCGGCACAGCGTCACGGGGGCCGGTAGATGCCAGGACGCGATATTGTCGTGGTAATCTGGCTACCCCGTGCTGCAAGTGAATGTCTAGCAGCAGCCGGCCGCTCCGCAGTTGGTTTCCTGGCGGCAGCGTGAAGGAGATCGACTGGGGCCGGTTCGTGTTGGTTGGACGCCAGCCCACGGTTGTTCCGTGTCGATCCTCGTCGACGGCGGCTTGCGGGCAGTAGCTGGAGTACGGTCCGCTAGCGCATGGCGCTGCCGATGTCGCCGAGGCGTTCGACAATGGAATCCTGCGAAGGTCGTTGGTAAGAAAGGACAACATTCGCCTCGAATCGCTCGATGCTCGGTGCCTCCAGATCTCCTCTCTACTTTCGCTCAGTCCCACAATTTCGCAGCCTTGGCGGTAGACTCGGAGGGCTCGATTGTAAGGATGACTCCATAGCCGGATTTCATCCACTGGGATTGCCACTCCCAAATCGAGCTCCCACCATGGGCTGCTCTGCATCGTGGTTGCTGTGCCCGATCTATCGACATCGCCGTCGATGGCTTTGTGCGGGGCAAACTGCTTCAACGTACTGGACTGACTTGCTGTGCCCTGAGCGGCCACGTTTGCTCCAAAGCTAAGGACTTGCAGCTCAGTTATTCTTACGCTGTCGTGGCTGGACTGCTTGCGTACACGCACATAGCGGACTGTCGGCGGGTGAAACGGACGCTTGACGTCCATGTCGATCTCAGATGCTTGGATTTCAGTAATCTGAAAGGCGGCGTCATGATCCGACTTGCCGTTTGCCGCGCCGTCGCTTGTGTCCGGCAAAGCTTCTAAGCATAGGCTGGACAGTATCTGGCCAGGTTCGACGGCAAGTTCAATACGGTAAACGTCACTGCGTTCTTGTGCACTGGCAACCAGGATCGAACCATCTTCCAAGATCTGCGCCTTGGCTCGGCGCTGCGAAGAAAAGTGAGTCACCGGCAACGGCACCCAACGAGCGGATCGCTGCTGCTCCGCCCACTCCGTCGCTTGTTCGCGCAAACTGGTGTCTGTCGACGCAAGCTCACGGCGCAAGCGGTCGACGTGATCAACTAGGGGTTTCCGGTCATCGAATGTCGAACTGGCGGCGGCCGGTTTCTCCAGCGGGGCAGTTTGTGCTGTCGCAACGCCGCAACCCAACAGAACGACAGATACGGCCAGCAGTGGAACGCGGATTAGATTTTGCATGCAACGAGACGATTCCAAAACGGGGCAAGTTTAGATAACGCGGATCGTCGTGATCGCCTAGAGCTGTCTTCAAAGTCACTTCGTTAGGCGAGATCGGGCGTCTTGAGTTCTGCCGCGAAGACCGAAGCAGGCGAATCGTTTTTGATTCGTCGATGCAGGTCGACAAAGGCAGGGTTCAAAAAAGCCGATCGCAGCCCGAAACGAGTTTTGAAGACACGCTCCTAGTCACAGATTCAAGAATACACCTGAAAGAAACCGGATTCAATCGCTGGCCAAATGCGTGCAGTGGTGATTGACATTGTTTAGCAGTCAGCCGCAGGCGTACTTGGTCTACGAATCTGTACGCCTGCGGCTGGCTGCTAAACAAAAAAGTCCTCATGGGTACTCAGAGGGAACTCGTAGCCGCGCTGCACGAGTGT
>JANQOL010000080.1 GCA_028289675.1 Pirellulaceae bacterium | reverse complement strand
GCCCTCCACGTCCTGAGCCCAACCTCCGACGATGTCCGCGATGACGCGATCTTGGCCAAAAGTCGCGCCGCCATCACGAGATTGGTCCATCACCAATCCACGTGGTCCCGCCCATACGATCGTCACCGTTCCATCAATGCCCACGCAAGGAACCGCACCTTCGACGGTGCCATCATCGTCCAAGCAGTCTCCTCCGGTGTCTGAGATCCGTATTACCGGCTCGAATGTGTCTTTTCCTGGCAACGACCTGGAAAACTGGATTTGGCTGGTGTCCTGGGCGTCTTCGCTGCCATACACGTCAAAGCGAGTCCAGCTGCAATAGGTTGCACCAAAGTGCGGAGACTGAGGATTGCCGTCGAAGACAAACCAGGGTTTGTCCTCCATGGGCGTCCGCGAGTTCACGTGATCGACGACCGGCACTGGGGCCTCCCAAGACACGCCTTTGTCCCGAGAGCGACTGACATAGATACCGTTGGCCGTGCGGCTGGGCGCCGCTTCCCACAGCCCGACAAAGCAGATGTAGCCGTGCAGCGCCGTGCCGTCCTGAGAAAAGGCCACCACATCATCGCCTTGCGTGCGATCGTCGGGATTCAAGGACGGAACCGTGGTCCAAGTCCGTCCGCCGTCCAACGTGTGAAACGTAAAGTTCGATTTGTTGGATGCGGGGTAGCCGCGCATGATCGCTCCGGCAATCAGGTTCTCTGGGTCGGTGGGATTAATCGCAATCGACACTTCAACGGCGGAGCGTGCCTCGGTGGGTGAGACGCGCACGACGCGGTGATTGGCACCTCGTTCAGAAGCCGCGGTTTGCCCATAGCCGCATTTCGCACCTGCTGAAACCATCATCATACAAATGGCGGCCAGCGCGAACTTTCGCTCCGAATCGAATCCCATCATGCGTGCCCTCCCAGCAGATCGTCGGCGGTAAAGCCCTAGCTTAGCTGCCGGAAGAAGAAACGACATCCCAGTCGCCGAGTCAGCCACCCGTTGCGAGAGGCGCAAGAGAGACAGCCGCGAACGCGCGAGCAAGATCCGTGAAGGCAGCCTCGCTGTTCATTTGAAGCCGCGTGACCGGCCGTAGATTACTTTGGGCTGGGCGACTGCGAATCCGACCGCAGACTCTTAAGAGAGCTGCGATTGGTGACGAGGTCGGCGAAGTGAGCCTCGAGTTCCGCCAGTTCCCCATCCAACCATTGGCTCAAACCGTCTTCGCAGAGTTGGTCTACGCGGGATTGCATCCATGTCCAGTTGGCGTCACTCTCGCCTCGCGTGACCGAATTACTGGAGTCGCTATGACTGGTCATCGGAAGTGCCTCCCCAAACGATTCCGGACTTGCATTCAGGATGTCGGACGGACTGGGCTTTCATTAACTTCGTCCGTCGTGCAGTCCGAGCCTTACTTTCTATGGGACGAATTTCGATATGAAAAGGTTCAATGCAAGCGTAATGCCAAACGGACCAGCAAACGAAACATTCGATGTAAACAGCTCCCTGATAAAGACTTACGAAAACCGCCATTCCCGCAGATTGTGGTCCATCGCTGCCAATTGATCTCAAAACGAGTCATCTTGTGTGGCTATTTGGCAACACCTTGCGGGCTCCCACAATCCGAACCAAGCAGCGTGAAAACCGGCTGCAGTCAAAATTCCCGGCGAATTTCTGTCGAAACCGCCAAGAAGCTTGGTACCAGGCACGAACAACCCTCCATGGACAGCAAGGCCTCACGGCAACATCCCCCGGATGTGGAAGCTGACCACTTAGCGAATCACGCCATTCGACATCGGCTCCGTGGATGAGGGGACGAGTCACTACAAGCCCCCTGGGGTCGGAGGAAGAAGCATGTGCAAGA
>JANQOL010000052.1 GCA_028289675.1 Pirellulaceae bacterium | reverse complement strand
TGGGCATGCTTGTTGTAGCCCAGAACACACTTGCCATACACAACCTTGAGAAAAAAAGGAAAATGACAACGCCCTAAGCTGGACGATCTCTAAAGCCTGGACTCCGACATGCAAGACAAGCCGCTCTTTGAACGCTCTCCAACACTGCACTGGCTACCGAAAGCTGGTCTCGGCAAGCGCCAAAGAGACAGAGATCAGGATGCTTTGCACAGCCAAAACGCCGAAAGATGTGTCTAACCTGATCGCGGACGTGCCAGTCAATCCGTTGGTCACGTAGTATTGCAAGCCAGCCAATCCTGCCGTCAAAGCCAACGCGGCGATAATCCTGACGCCCCGCTTGGCCATCCCGTAGATCGCAAACGTCCAGAGCCACAGCGCCGCGACCATCCCGTTGGTCATGCCGATGATGGGCATGGCGCTCATATTCTTCCATTGAAATACGGCAGCCGTCCATTGCCAGTCGCGTTGGCCAAACTGCATAAAGCCGAAACCGATTCCCAGGACCGTGGTCCAGAGTATCAAAGTGCTAATACTAAATCTTGGATTGGAACGTCTTTCACTTCCCTCAACCGTCTGGAGTGCCTGGCGAGCACTGCAACAAGCGATGCAATACTCGATGAGAACGAGCGTGGTGATGACCTGCACGACCAAGGCGATAGCCCAGCCTGCCGAAGCCGCTTCTCCCCGACCCCAAGGCAATATGAGGCTCAACAAAAACCAACATGCAAGTATTCCGCCAGTTGGCAGCGTAAAACGAACCCAGGTCCGAGATTCGGCCACGGCAGCCCAGATCGCCAGCAATGCAAGTTGACTTAGGGGAATCGCCAACGCGATCATGAGCGCCGGCTGGCTAAAATGCCACTTGCCACCGACGAGTGCCAGGTCGAGCGCAAGATGGACTCCAATGAGCATCACCAGAGTCGGCGTCAGCATCAATCTGCGAGAAGACGCGTCTGCGGTCATACAACCAGCTCATCTACTTGCTACCAACCGAAGGCTCGGAGTCGTTCTGCAGCTCGTTGGGCGGCGAGGGTGCCCGGAAATTGCTGGATAAGCATGCGGTACTTACCCATCGCTGCCATTCTCGACGAACGTTCGAGACGCATGGCGGTCTGCATGATTGCTTGGGCTCGTCGCTCCTCCAAAGCGATCCCCACTTGGATACGCTTCAATAGCGGATCCTCGTCGAAACCCTCTTCCAGCTGCTGCTGGATTTCGTTGAGTTTGGCCTGGTCGCGCTTGATCGATGCGTCACGCGCTGCGACAAGCATCTCTCGGGCCTGATCTTCAAGTACCTCGGTAACTCTTTCTTTCAGCAGAGTGTCCGCCACGTCCGCGTTTAGTTGACGCAAGTGTAGAACCGCTGCTGCATCCCCCTTCTCCTGTCGCAACTGTTCGGCTTGCTGGATCAGCTCATCACCTATCCGAAGATGTTCGGCTTCGCAGTCTGGCAACGCCGAAGTTGCTGGCAGTGTCTTCATCACGATCTCTAGATTCCGAATCGCTTGCAGGAAGTCACCTTTTTCGTACAGTTGCCGAGCGTCATTCAGGTGCACCTGCGACAGAGGATCACGAATCTTCTGAGCAGCAGCCGACCTGGGAGACTGTTGTAAAATCTTTGACAAGAGAGAAAAAGTTTCGCCGACGTCCTTTTGCCTCCCGTTGTCCTGCAAGCTATTCATCAACTCATCTACCAACCAAGTTTGAATTTCATCAGTGACCGTGGCTCTCGCATCCATGTGGACAATCTCGGACAGCGCCATCCTAGCGGTTCGCAGCTCTCCCTGCTTTAAACCTCTCTCGGCGAGTCCGCGCAGAACTTCGCCAACCTCGACTTTTATTTGTCTCGCTTGGTTATCTTCTTCGCCTTCCAGACTTGCGATGGCCAAATGCAAAAACATCTTGCCACTGGCATGGTCGCCTTGTTGCATAGCCTGCCGCGCGTTCTTAAGCGCAACAACGGGATCACCGCCATCATCATCAGCGACAAAGCGATATTCTCCGCGGGTCATCTCCGCCAAGCGTTTCATGTTTTCGCGACTGCTCTTGTCTTCAAACGCAATGGCATGGATCGGAGTCTGAGCGGAAGCCGCTGCTACAATCGAAAACGCATCAGCGTTGCCTCCAAGAAGCTTCTCCATCTTCTGATTCTTGCGGCCATTGAACTGGCCATCGGAGAGCATAAAAATCGCGCTCGGGTTCATGGTCATGGCGATTCGCAGCGCCTCGCGCGGATCCGTACCCCCTCCTTCAAACGCTGTCAGCAACCAGTCCGCCAACCGTGCCTTGTTTTCCTCGGTGGCGACGATTGGCTTGGGGAGAAACTCTGAACTGCCAAACATCTGAGTGGTCCCGCTACTGAACAGCAGCACATAGAAGCTTTGGTGAGGCCCCAGTTGCTCGACCGAGCGTACTAGTTCGGCAGTGGCTCGGTCGAATCTACGCCCTTTCATGCTGCCCGACATATCCAGCACATAGACAAACTGATGCCCACCGGCTTCGATCCCAAAGAAGGAACCGCTGGCGGAGCCCAACGTTCCCCGAGTAGCTTTGCCTGTGAACGCCTCGCCTTGACTGCCCACGAGTTGAACTCGAAGAGAGTTCGACCGCGACGAGCTGGAATCATCTAAAGTCGAAGCTAGATCGGCATCGACTTGAATTGTCTCTAGCATTGCAATCTCGTCGGTACGCACTTCGTCCCGCAGCGTAATGGTAAAGCTTTCCAAGCCGGTTCCACCAAAATCTGCCGGTGCCAAGATCAGCACAAGCAGAAGAAGCCCAGCTACATGGACAACAATGGAACTAAGCCAGCTTGTTGACCGCACATTCCATCGAGGCCCGCGACCGGACAATCGCCGGCGAGTTCCCACATCGGTTTCGTCTCGCATCGCAAAGGAGGCTGCACCAGGTGCATTTCTGTGAACCGGAGGAGGCGAGGCGAAGGTGGATTGGTCCGCAGACAAAACACAATCATCGGGAAGCGGCGGTGGCGAGACGACCAGCGCCGACTTCGGTCCTTTCCCTTTAGCGGTGACGGAAGTCTGCGAGGATCTGGCGTTTTGTTTCATGTCAAATGTCCGGAATGAAACCGCGATTCGGAACGTTAGACAGGTTTGGTCGGCAAGGCAACGGGCTAGCGACGAGCCGACAAGAAACAAGAGCAAGCGAGACTAGAAAGATCATTCCACCGTATGTAGAAGCTCGCAGATTCTTCCGCGGAAGTCAAATATTTGCCGTTGGCAGGGGTCAAGCTCAACTTGTCATCCGTTGATTCAGGCTGACGACCGAACGTCATTTTGGTTGTTAAAGAACGACAACCACATTTGGCCGGTAGGCGCACGTGATTGGCCAGTGCTGTTGAAAACGCGTGCGCCTGCGGCTACCGGCTAAACACAATACCGTTCACTTTTTCATAACTATTGATTCGGCAAAGGTTTTTGTCAGCGGCTTGGGCTTGCGATGCTT